>JALZAH010000117.1 GCA_030948425.1 Actinomycetota bacterium | reverse complement strand
GGTGGAGGCCGCCGGTTCGGTCCTCGACCGGGAGAAGCCGTGACCATCAGCACCGGCGGCATCGCCGGCGATTCGATCACCGAGGCTCTGGCTGATCATCCCCTCAGCGAGGGGCCAGCGGCCGAGCACATCGAGGGGCGTAGCCCCTGGCGCCTGGCCTGGGAGCGCCTGCGCAGCGACCGTGCCGCCATGATCTCCCTGGCGGTGATCATCCTGCTGATCCTGGTGGCCATCTTGGCGCCCGTGGTCGCCACCATCACCGGGCACGGGGTCAACGCTCAGTACCGCAGCACCGGTCTGACCCCCGACGGCCTGCCTCGAGCGCCCACGGGCTCGTTCGTGTTCGGTTCCGATGATCAGGGCCGCGACATCGTGGTCCGAGTCGCCTACGGCACCCGGATCTCGCTGCTCGTGGGGATCGTGGCCACCGGCCTGGAGGTGATCATCGGGGTCGTCCTGGGCCTGGCCGCCGGTTACTTCCGAGGGCCCGTCGACACCGTCGTCGGTTTCCTCGTCGACCTGGTCCTGTCCATCCCGTTCCTACTGTTTGCCATCTCGCTGGTGTCGATCTCCAGGCCCGGCCTGGGGATCGTCATCATCGTCATCTCCGTCTTCGGATGGGCTGCCATCGCCCGGGTGGTGCGGGGCCAGGTGCTCACCGTGCGGGAGAAGGAGTACATCGAGGCGGCCCGCTCCCTCGGGGCCAGCCCATGGCGCATCATGGTCGTGGACATCCTCCCCAACATCGTCGCCCCCATCATCGTCTACGCCACCCTGCTCATCCCCATCTCCATCGTGCTCGAGGCCACGCTTTCGTTCCTCGGAGTGGGGGTGCCGCCGCCCACCGCAGACTGGGGCCAGATGATCGCCGAGGCCCAGGGGGTGTACCAGCAAGCGTGGTGGTTCCTGGTCTTTCCCAGCCTGGTCCTCCTGGTCACGACCGTCGCCTTCAACATCTTTGGTGACGGCATACGTGACGCCTTGGATCCTCGCACCGACCAGTTGTTCCGCTAGGAGTCCCGTGGCCCGATTCCTCCTTCGTCGCACCGCCCGGGGCATCCTGGTCATGTTCGTGGTCACCGTCGTGGTCTTCGGCATCTTCTTCGTCGGTCCCGGACCGAACAACGTGGCCCACATCCTGGCCGGGCGCCAGGCCACCCCCCAGACGATCGCCCTGGTCAGCCATCGCCTGCTGCTTGACCGCCCCATCGTCGTGCAGTATGGCCACTTCCTCAGCGGACTGCTCCACGGCAATCTCGGATACTCGTACTACCACGGCGAGCCCGTCACCTCGGTGCTCAAGGCGGCCTTCCCGATCACCCTGTCACTGGCTCTCGGCGCCGCCATCCTGTGGCTGGTGCTTGGCGTGCTCTCCGGGGTCCTCTCGGCCATCAAGACCCGCTCCGTCGCCGACCGGGTGGTGACCGTGGTGGCGCTCATCTTCTACTCGATGCCGCCGTTCGTCCTCGGCCTGCTGTTGTTGTACTTCGTCTACTACAAGCTGACGTTGGCCGGTGTTCACATCTTCCCCGGCTCGGGCTACACCTACATCACCGACAGCCCGGTGAAGTGGTTCGAGGGCCTGGTCCTCCCCTGGCTGACCCTGGCTCTGATCTCCGCGGCCGCCTACACCCGGCTGACCCGAGGATCGATGCTCGACGTGTTGAGCGAGGACTACATCCGCACCGCCCGATCGAAAGGCATCTCCGAACGCCGGGTCGTCATGCGCCACGGGCTGCGCGCCGCCCTGACGCCGATCGTCAGCCAGTTCGGCATCGACCTGGGGGTCCTCATTGGTGGGGCGGTGGTCACCGAGACGGTGTTCAGCATGCCCGGCCTGGGCTTCACCGCCGTGCAGTCCATCCAGCAGCAGGACCTGCCGATCGTCATCGGCGTGGTCATCATCGCGTCGGCTGCGGTGGTCGTCGCCAACATCGTGGTGGACGCTCTCTACGCGGTGGTCGACCCGCGCGTCCGCCTGCACTAGTCAAGCCGTTGGCTCACCTGCGGGTCTTTCCTCTCCGAGCTCGAACGGTCCCCTGGCGGACTCTGGTCGTGGTCACCGCAAGCGCCCTGGTGCTGGCCGCGTGCGGTAGCCCAAAGTCCGGATCCTCCCCGGCGCCGAGCTCGACCACCGAGGCGCCGCAGCAAGCGGCCAGCGTCCGCTACGACCAGAATGCCGCGCTGGCCATGGCCGTCGGGGCTGATCCCGGGCAGTGGAACTGTGATGTGGCGGGCGTGGATCGAAGCGACTGCCTGGCCGTCGTGGACCGAGTCTGGCCGTCGGTGTACCGCCTCGACGCCAGCGGTCAACCCCAGCTCGACCGGGCCCTGGTGGAGTCGGCCACCCAAACCTCACAAGCACCGCAGACCATCGTCTACCGGATCAACCCCAAAGCGACGTGGTCCGACGGCACCCCCATCACCTACAAGGACTTCGTCTACAACTGGCAGGCCCAGAGCGGCTCGGCGGCCTACCGCGACGTCGGGGGGACGGCATTCAAGCCCGCCCAGAGCCGGGGTTACGCTGACATCGCCAGCGTCGCCGGAGATCCCACCGATCCCGACGTGGTGACCGTGGTCTTCGCCCAGCCGTACCCCGACTGGCAGAACCTCTTCGGGGCCGGGGATCCTTTGGTCCCCGCCCAGGTGGCCCAGCGCGTCGGCTACGACAATGGCTTCACCGACCCGGTGGGCGATGTGGTCTCGGCCGGGCCGTACCGCGTGCAGAGCTACACCCGGGGCCGTTCCATCACCTTGGTGCGCAACCCCCGGTACTGGGCGCAGGCCGCCAACCTGGCGTCGGTAACCTTCCGCTTCGTGGACACGCCCGCCCAGCTGCCCTCCGATCTGCGGACCGGCGAGGTGGGGGCGGCCGCCCTGACGCCGTCGCCGGGTCTGACCCCGCCCGCAGACGTGTACTCGGCGGTCAAGGGGCTCAAGGCTGTGAACGTCGACGATCGGCCCAGCACCACCTTCGAACAGTTGGAGCTCAACGACGCCAGCCCTGCCCTGGTCGATCCCAACCTCCGCCACGCCATCATGCTGGCCGTGCCCCGCTCGGCCATGGTGAAGCGGGCCACGGGAGCCACGGACGCATCGACGCCGCTGCTCGACAACCGGTTCATCGTCCCCGGAGCAGCCGGGTACAAGGACAACAGTACCGGTGCGTACGACTCGGTGAACCTGGACGACGCCCGCCAGATCCTCACCAAGGCCGGCTACGACGCCCCGGCCGGGTCGCCATTGACCAAAGGAGGCCAGCCCGTGACCCTGAGGATCACGTCGACGCCCAACGCTCCCGATCTCCAAGCCGAGGAGCAGATGGTCGTTTCCTCGCTCGCTCAGCTCGGGGTCACCGTCACCGAGTCGGATGGTCCCGACCTGGCGCTCACCCTGGCCCAGGGCGCCTTCGATCTGGCTATCGACACCCAGAGTGCCGGTCCGTTCCTCTCCGACGACGCCGCCAGCTACCTCACTGGCGCGCCGGCCAACGTGAGCCGATCGAGCGACCCGAACGTGGACGCCCTGATCGGCCAGATCGACACCATCTTCGATGGGCAACGCCGCCGGGCCCTGGTCAACCAGGTCGATCAGGCGCTGTGGGCCGATTACCAGAGCCTGCCGCTGTTCCAGATCCCGGCCGTCCTGGCCAGCCGGAGCAAGTACCTCAACCTGGCGGCCTCGGCCAGCATCGAGGGGCCGACCTGGGATGTGGAGAAGTGGGGGGTGGCGACCAGCTCATAGCCGGTCACGGCCTGGCATCGTCGGTAGGCTCGCTGGCCATGGCCCGGACCGTCTCGCCACTCCTTGATCCTGACGCGTGGCTGGAGGTGGAAGGTTTCGACCTGGTCGACATCACCTATCACCGCGCCGTCGCCCACGGCACCGTGCGGGTGGCCTTCGACCGCCCCGAGGTCCGCAACGCCTTTCGGCCCGGTACGGTCGACGAGCTGTACCGGGTGCTCGATCACGCCCGCCAGAGCCCCGACGTCGGGTGCGTGCTGCTGACCGGGAACGGGCCGTCGCCTGTCGACGGCGGATGGGCGTTCTGCTCGGGTGGTGATCAGCGCATCCGGGGTCGCGACGGATACCGGTACGCGTCGGGCGACGACGTCGGCACTGCGGACCCGGCTCGCACCGGGAGGTTGCACATCCTCGAGGTGCAGCGCCTCATCCGGTTCATGCCCAAGGTGGTCGTCGCCGTGGTTCCCGGTTGGGCAGCCGGGGGGGGCCACAGCCTGCACGTCATCTGCGACCTGACCCTGGCCAGCCGGGAGCACGGCCGCTTCAAGCAGACCGACGCCGACGTGGCCAGCTTCGACGGCGGCTTCGGGTCCGCCTACCTGGCCCGCCAGGTCGGCCAGAAGCGCGCACGGGAGATCTTCTTCCTCGGTCGGACCTATACCGCCGATGAGGCCGAGTCCTGGGGTGCCATCAATGCCTCCGTAGCCCATGACGATCTCGAACGGGTGGCGCTGCAGTGGGCGGCCGACATCAACGCCAAGAGCCCCACCTCCCAGCGGATGCTCAAGTACGCCTTCAACCTCATCGATGACGGCCTGGTTGGCCAGCAGCTCTTCGCCGGCGAGGCCACCCGACTGGCGTATGCCAGCGACGAGGCGGCCGAGGGCCGGGACGCGTTCTTGGAGAAGCGGGCGCCGGACTGGTCGGGCCAGCCCTGGCACTACTGATAGGTAGGTAGGGACCACCAGGGCCTCCGCGGATCGCTCCGGGGCGGGTGACGAAGCTGTCGGCACCCGGCCGCTAGCCTCCGGGCTCGTCCCATCTGCTTCGGGAGTCAGGTTGCACTACGACACCGGTGATACCGCCTGGGTGCTGACAAGCAGCGCTGCGGTGCTGTTCATGACGCCCGGTCTGGCGTTCTTCTACGCCGGGATGGTGCGCCGCAAGAACGTCCTGGCCATGTTGATGCAGAACTACGTGACCATGGCGATCGTCGGGCTGATCTGGGTGTGGGTGACCTACAGCCTGGCGTTCGGTCCCGACTGGGGTGGTGCCGGCCTGCTCGGCACCCTCCACTTCGCCGGCCTGGGCCATCTCAGCCAGGCCGTACCCGGCTTCTCGGGCGCCAAGGCCATGACCATCCCTCCGGTGGTGTTCGTCGCTTTTCAGATGATGTTCGCCGTCATCACCGCGGCGCTGTTGTCGGGGTCGGTGGCGGAGCGGATGAAGTTCTCGGCTTGGGTGGTCTTCATCGCCATCTGGTCCATCGTTGTCTACGCCCCCATCGCCCACTGGGTCTTCTCGCCCAACGGGTGGCTGGCCTTGCGGGGCACCGAGGACTTTGCCGGGGGCACGGTGGTGGAGGTCACCTCGGGGATGAGTGGCGCAGCGCTGGCGTTGGTCCTCGGCCGCCGAGCCGGGTGGCCCCGCCAGATGGTACGTCCCCACAACGTGCCGTTCACCGTGCTCGGAGCGGGCGTCCTATGGTTCGGATGGTTCGGGTTCAACGCCGGTTCGGCTTTGCGGGCGGCCGACGCCGGACAGGCCTTCATCAACACCAACACGGCCACAGCGGCTGCCCTGCTCACCTGGTTGGTGGTGGAGAAAGCCAGGAACGGCAAGCCCACCACCCTCGGGGCGGTCACCGGTGCCATCGCTGGCGCGGTGGCCATCACCCCGGCTTGCGGTTACGTAAACACGCTCGGTGCCACCGTCATCGGAGCCGTCGCCGGCGTCGGCTGCGCCCTGGCGGTCGGTCTGAAGCATCGCCTTCGCCTCGACGACTCCCTTGACGTGCTCGCCGTCCACTTCGTCGCCGGGGCCACCGGCATGATCCTGCTCGGGCTGTTCGGCACGGCCAGCGTGCTCGGCCAAAACGGCCTGCTCTACGGGGGCGGGCCCGCTCTCCTCGGCCAGCAGGCCCTGGGTGTGGTGACCGTGGCGGCCTACGCGTTCGGCGCCACCGCTCTCATCGCCGTGGTCGTCAGGGTCACCATCGGTCTGCGGGTCAGCGAGGACGACGAGCTTGCCGGCCTCGATCTCGCCCTGCACGAGGAGACGGCCTACGACTTCGATCCCGCCGGCGGCGCCCGGCGAAGCGCCGGGGCGGGCCGAGCCGCCGCATCCACCCGCAAGGAGAACCCACGATGAAGCTGGTCACCGCCGTCATCAAGCCGTTTCGCCTCGAGGATGTCAAAGATGCCCTCCGGGAAGCGGGCGTAGCCGGACTCACCGTCTGCGAGGTACAGGGCAGCGGCCGCCAGCAGGGCCACACCGAGGTGTACCGAGGGGCCGAGTACACCGTCGACTTCGTCCCCAAAGTCCAGATCGACCTGGTGTGCGAGGACGGTGACGTCTTCCACATCGTCGAGGTCATCGAGGACGCGGCCAGGACCGGCAAGATCGGCGACGGCAAGATCTGGGTGGTGCCCGTCGAGGAGATGGTCAGGATCAGGACGGGGGAGCGGGGCGGCGAAGCGCTGTAAGGGTCCTTGCCGGTAAGGGCGGGCGTAGCGAGTTGGTATGATCGTCGGCCTTGCCGGCTTGGACCCGGCAGCCACGTCGGAGTGGCGGAATAGGCAGACGCGCTAGCTTGAGGGGCTAGTGTCCGCAAGGACGTGGGGGTTCAAGTCCCCCCTCCGACACCACCTCTGACCAGCAGCAACGCTCGACCGGAGGCTACGGATGGCGGCCGCTGCTGGATACGTAGGCACGGTTTGCTAACACGGTGCCAACACGGTCCTCTGGTGAGATCCATCTACAAGAGGGGAGCCCCAAGCCCAACCGGCTCTCGGTAGTTAGATCGACGCACTCGGCAAGCGACTGAGGTCGTCCGGCCGGCTCGACGAACACAACCGGCCGCTGCTCATGGAACTCCTCGGGGAGCACGCCACTGGGCTCGGAGCGCCACCACCGTCTCGGGGTCGATGGCCAGCGACCGGCGGCCGTCTTCGGGTCGGAGACGGTGAGGCTGTGGTTGACGACGACGAGGTTCTGGCGGATGTCGATCGAGGCCCCCTCGAGGTCGACGCCGGCCGAGCAACTCCCCGCGGCGCATGCCCGTTGCCGCGGCCAAACGCCACAGGCCGGCGAGCTGGTTCGCACCGGTCGAGGCCAGGAACGCTGACACCGCTCAGAGAACCAGACGGCCTTCTCGGGGGAACCGTCCCGGGGTGGGTCGGCCAGGTCGGCGACGATGCGGGGGATATGCCCCCAGCGGACGGCGTCACGAAGGGCCCGGTGGATTATCGGTGACCGACGGGAGCTACCCACGACCAGTTCAGCCATCGCCAGCCTCCTGATCCTGACTTCGACGGCTCCGTCACCTCTTGTCCGCCGACAGCACAGCTCGGTCAGCCGGGACTGGGGGCGGGACCTCGACGGCGCTGCCGCTCGACGCAGCACACCGTGAACACCATCAGCAGCCGGACTCTTAGGGGCACGGTGTCGGGCACCTCGGCGATGATCGTCCGCTTCGCCATGCCGGACGGGGCGATCTGGCCGACCATGGAACCGCCTTCGCTCACGTCGAAGCCGCCCATCACCCACTCTGACTTCATCTGAAGGGTGCGGCCCTCGGTGGCGACGGTCCAGGTGCGGGTGGCAGGTGTGCGATCCACCTGAGCCGCCCGGCCCACCTCGGTTCCGCCGCCTGCGTCCTCCGAGACCATGACGGTCCCTGACGGGCCCAACCGTTTGCACCGATAACTCTGTCCATCGAGGGTCACCGAGCCCGAGAACCGGGCGAGGCTTAAGTGCATCGAGGCGACCGGCTCGCCGTCGTCGGTCACGTCGATGTCACGGCCAAAGAGTCCTCGTGGTCTGGCTTCCAGCATGGGGCACCCACCGCCTTGTCTCGTCCCCGCACGAGGCTAGCGACCTGTCAGGTCGGGTACAGCGCTTCCCCACGGTTAAGAAACCGAGTGACGAGACCAGGGGAGGCGACGACGCGACGGATCGGTCCAGCAGCTGCCGCGATATTCGGGCCGGTGGCCCGGGTTTCGGCGCGCGCGCCAACGGGCACGCCTCGATGGCCCCACCCCGGTCAACGGCAGCGACCTCACCGTCTGTTCGCTCCCGGCGGCCATGACTTCGAGCTTGGGCCCCTGGACAACCAGGCCACCCGCCTGGTCTTGGCTGGGGCACAACCCCAGACCACGCCGGAGCCGGACGGGCCGTGGGTGGTCGAGGTGATCCGCCCCGCCCGAGCACGGTCCGTACCGGTTTAGTCTTTCAGTCGAGTCCGCAGCCGCCGGTTGGCGGGGCGCTACTTGCAGTACCACGACCAGCCCTTCGCCCGGGTACTGGTGCTGCGCATCGTCGGCGTGGCCGGCTGGGCCGCCGGCGACCGCTGATCTCGGTCAGTGGGAGGGGGCGATCGCCGCCGACCTCGATGGCCTCTCTTGCGAAGGAGCCTTCGGGTCGCTCTCCCCGCTGTGTGATCGCGGAATCAACACTGGCTGTCGTCGGCAGGCGTCAGACGGCCTCGGCAGCCACACCTCCGGACCGCACACAAGGGCTGCTCGTTTCGGGCTCCAGGGTCATGAGTAGTATGACTTGGGCTGTGACTGCGCCTGTGACTGCGCCTGCGTCGCGGGCTCTCCCCCCTCCGCTGGTCAACTTCAGGCGCGACCCGAGGGGCTGGGTTCGAAACAAGATGCTCCTGACAGCCGACGCCTTGGTCCTTGCCCATGTCGGCGTGCTGATCGTGGCCGCCCTGTACTACGTGATCACGCAGACGAATCCGACGGTGAAGCACTGGTGGGACACGACGATGACACCAGCGTCTTTGCGTCACGACATCCGGGCCGTGGGCGAAGGCGTCCTCGCATCCTGTATGGCTCAGGCCATTGTGTGGAACCCCTTTCAGCGCAGCCACCAGAAGACGGGCCGAGTGTTCCGCCAAGTGCGCCAGCGGTTCCGCGTCCCCATCGGAGTAGCCGCCGTCGTGTCAGCGGCCATCATTGGCACAGTGGCGTTCATCATCGGCGAAGGCGTGTTGCACTGGTTGTCGCTGCACCCCACCGATCACAGGCCGACCGGATCCTTGTGGAACCGAACCCTCACCCTGTGGAGATCGAGCTGGGACAAGAAGGCGCTCGGGTTCCTCGCCGCAGTCGCAGCACGACGCCCGTTGCACGTCTTGTTCGACGAGGCCCAGGCCTACTTCGCCGGTCGACGAGCCTCGGCCAGTACGGGGCTGCGGTGGTACCACCCGCCGGTGTTCAAGGCCCGCTACAACTACCTGACCGAGAATCCCCAGGACCAGCGTCACTACCCAGCGCTGCTGACCTCCCTTGTTGGGGCTGCAGTTCTTGCGGGCATCGCTCTCGCCGGTTACGGCTACTACATACTCACCTACCAGGCTTGACCGGCCGTCGTCGATGCCGCATCGCCTGACCTTCGTGGTCGGGGGGTCTCAGGTCACGCCCCTGGTCGGCCCCGGCGGCAGCGAGTCGTCAGTATGCTTCAGCGAGTCTTCAGTCGGCCGTCGGCGTAGTGAGAAAGGTGGTGAGTGCGGTGCTGGCAGAACCTCCAAGTATGACGCCTGGCAGACCGTTCGCCGCCGTGCCCGGATCGCTCTGAGAGTGGGCGGTCCCGCCCCCGCTCCGATTGGGGTTGTTCGGTGCTCCATTCGCCGCTGTTTAGCGCCGCCGTTGTAAGCGAACGGCGCGTCCCCGTCGTTTTCACATCCCGTCCTTAGCTGTGGAGGCAGTCATGGCTGTACGTTCCTCGGTTCCTTCTGTGTCGGTGCTGCGCTCTCGTTATGAGCAGCGCAGTGAGCGGCTGACGACATTGCGCCATGTCCAGAGGGCGCTGGTGAGTCTGGCTGGGTTGATCGGTCGTCCGGTGTTGAATCAGATCGGCAGCGGGATCGGCGGTGTGGTGGATGTGGTGGCTCGGTGGGACGGCGATCGACCGTATCCGCCGGTGACCGGATTGATCGTGCGAGTGGGACGACGTCGGGCTTGGCTGCCGATCGACGCTGTCGAGGAGTTCCGCCATGATCTGATTCGGTTGCGCTCCTCGCGGCTGGATCTGCGGGATTTCACCCGTCGACACGGGGAGGTAGAGCTCGCTCGCGATGTGGTGGATCACCAGCTCGTCGATGTCGATGGCGCACGGGTCGTCCGGGCGTCGGATCTCTACCTGGCCCGCGTCAACAATGTGGTCCAACTGGTTGGCGTTGACGTTGGGTTCGGCAGCATCTTGCGCCGGCTGGGGCCGGCCCGCCTCCGGACCAGGGCAACGCCGGACAAGGTCATCGATTGGGCGAGCATCACCAGCTTCGGTTCTGAGCAGGGCGCGAGCGGCACCTTGCGAGCGTCCGAGAAGGGTTTGCAGCGGCTGCGTCCTGGTGAGCTAGCCGACCTGCTCGAAGACCTTGGTCGTGCCGAGCGACAGGAACTGCTCGCTCAACTTCCGCCGGAACAGGCGGCCGACGCTCTCGAGGAGATGCAAAGCGAGGAGCTGGTGCAGCTGCTGCGCGAGTCCGATACGGATGATGCTGCGGAGCTGTTGAGTCGGATGGAACCGGACGAGGCCGCGGAGGGGTTACGAGAACTGAACTTCGATGAGCAGGAAGAGCTGATGGCAGCGATGCCGGCAGACGCCAGCGAGCGGGTGGCCACCGTGCTCGGTTACGGCGAGCGGACGGCCGGAGGGGTCATGACGACGTTGCTCATGGTCAGTAGCCCGGCGGAGAAGATCGCCGAGGTCCGAGAACGGCTCCGGGCAAACAGGGAGCACGACGAGGACCTTGCCGGTGTCGTCGTGGTCGACGGCGATGGGCGGCTTCTCGACGACGTCACCATGACGGAGCTGTTCTTGGCCGATGCAGGCTGCACGATGGACGATCTGATCGGACCGCCGTGGCCGGTGACCGTGTCGCCTGCTGCCGACCCCGGAGAGGTCGCTGAGCGGCTGGTCGAATCCCGAGACCCCTCCGTGGTGGTTGTCGACGAGGACCAGCGACCGTTGGGCCGCATCATGGCTGATGACGTACTCGATGCTTTCCTGCCGGGTCGCGTCCGGTTCCGCTTTCCGAGGCGGCTGTCATGACTGACCTCGGCCAGGATGTGGCGCCCCCGGGGGATGTGACCCCTTCTGCGGGCGGTCCGGCTGTTCCGCCCCGGCCGTCGATGCGCAAGCGGATCTTCATGCTTCTGGCGTTCATGGGCCCTGGAATCATCGCCGCAAACGCCGGCAACGACGCCGGTGGCATCGCCACCTACGCCAGCGCCGGGGCCCAGTTCGGCTACCGAACCCTCTTCGCCATGGTGCTGGTGACCGTCGCTCTTGTCGTCGTCCAAGAGATGTGCGCCCGCCTCGGTGCCTACACCGGCGAGGGGCTCGGCGCCCTCATCCGCGAACAGTTCAGCATCCGGGTAGCCGGCTTCGCACTCCTGGCGCTGGTCGTGGCCAATGTCGGCCTGGTCGTCTCCGAGTTCGCCGGTATCGCCGCAGCGCTGCAACTGTTGCACGTATCCCGTTACCTGAGCATCCCCATCGCCGCCGTCGCCGTCTGGGCGCTGGTGGTATTCGGCTCCTACAAGTACGCCGAGCGACTGTTCCTGATCTTGAGCCTGGTGTTCTTCGCCTACCCGGTCAGCGCCCTGCTGAGCCACCCCAACTTCGCCCAGGCAGGCGCGCAGTTGGCCTATCCCCACTTCCTGTCGACCAAGTCGTTCCTGCTGCTCGTCGTCGCCCTGATCGGCACAACCATCACCCCGTACATGCAGTTCTACATCGCTGCAGCCGTCGCCGATCGCGGCATCGGCCCCGACGACTACCGGGGCGAGAGGCTCGACACCGTCGCCGGGTCGATCTTCTGCAACGTCATCAGCATCTTCATCATCATCGCCACCGCAGCAGCGATCAAAGTCCGGGCCCCGCTGGACTCTGCCAAGCAAGCAGCCCAGGCGCTCACCCCGGTCGCCGGCCGCTTCGCCACCCAACTGTTCGCCATCGGCCTGCTCGGCGCCAGCGCCCTGGCAGCTGCCGTCGTCCCGCTATCCACCGCGTACGCCATCAGTGAGGCCACCGGTGCCGAACGCAGCGTCAGCAAATCCTTCCGCCAAGCACCACTCTTCCTGGGCCTATTTACCGCCCAGGTGTTCATCGGTGCGGCCGTTGCCCTCATCCCTGGGAACCTGATCACGCTCCTGGTTCAAGCACAGGTGCTCAACGGGCTCATCACCCCGATCCTGCTCACCTACGTGCTCATCATGGCCAACCGGCACAGCGTGCTCGGCGATGCGGCCAACGGCCGAATATTCCGGATCGTGGCCACCATCAGCGTGGCCGCTGTCGCCGTGCTCTCGGCGACTGTGCTCGTACAGTCCCTCCTCGGCGCATTCGGCGTCGGCTGACATAGAAGCACTCACCGGACTTCGCGGCGATGAACGCCAACCCAGCCTTCTGACCCCGACGGAGTGACCAACCGACAGGCAGATGACCGTCAAGGCTCATCGGATGATCAGCGATCCGGGTGAGGTCGTGCCCGGGCGGGAAATGCTACGGGTTGAGGATGTGGCACACCAGGGCCGGTGAGCAGGCGTCGGGCGAGAGCTCGGCACCCCGCCGGGCCAGACGGTGAAGCTCGTCGCGTAGGGCTGCGAGCTCGACGATGCGCGAGTCGAGGTCGGCGGCCCGGGCCTCGATGAGTTCGAGGACGTGGCCACACGGGGGCCGCCCGGCGTCCCGGAAGGCGATGACGCCCCTGATCTCGCCCAGGGTCAGTCCCACCGTCTGGGCGGCGCGGATGAAGCGCAACCGGTCGAGGACCGACTCGGGGTAGTCCCGGTAGCCGCCAGGGGTGCGGTCTGGTTCTGGTAGCAGCCCGACCGTCTCGTAGTAGCGGAGCGTCTTGGTGGTCACAGCGGAGCGGTCTGCGATCTCGCCGATCCTCACGATGGTGACGATACCGCTGGACCTTCCCCTGCGATGAAAGGTTGATGATGGGGGTCATGCACGTGGATGAGCGGCCAGGGGGTCACGGGGCCAGCACAGGGCTACGCTCGAGTGATGACGAGACGTCAGAGATGAGGTTCGACCTGTCGACGGTTGCTCGTCACGTCGAGGCTGCGTTGGCCCGGCGGCGGACAGCTCGGCATGGCCATTCGTCGTGGCCGTCCCCCTTTCCCGACCGGCCCGTCGGGACCGACACCATGCCCGAGATTCGCCACATCGTGGTGTTGATGATGGAGAACCACTCGTATGACAACTATCTCGGGATGTTGGATCGTGGGGATGGACTGGCGAGGGATCAGGAGGGCCGCCCCACGGCGACAAACCCAGACCATCGGGGGGATCCCGTCACCTCCCACCGGTTGCCGTCGACCGAACAGTTTCCCCAGGTCCCCAGCCAGGCATGGGAGGCCAGCCATGAGCAATGGGCAGATGGCCGCAACGATGGCTTCGTACGCAGTGCGCAGAACCAGCAACAGCCGGTTGATCCTGGTGTCGCCATGGGCTATTGGACCGAGAAGGACCTGCCCTTCTACTACGCACTGGCCCGGACCTTTCCCCTCGCTGACCGATGGTTCTGCTCTTGTCTCGGGCCGACCTTCCCGAATCGTCGCTTCCTGATCTCGGGGACCGCTCACGGGCTCACCAGCGACAAGCTGAGCCGCACCATCGACCGTCCCGCCCACGGCACCATCTTCGACCTGCTGGACAAGCACCGGATCACCTGGGTGAACTATCACCCCGTATCCCATGCTCGACCGGTCGGCAGGCGCTTGGCCGGCGCCCACGGGCTGCGGGCCGGGCGAGTGGTCAGCGGCATGGTCAAACCGTGGGCGACCAAGGTGGGAACCGTGGCCACCAACGCCAAGTCCCGACTGGAGTTCACGGCCGACTGCTATCCGCTGGGCCTGGTCCGCTACGTGCGCCACGTCCGCTCCGTGGACCGATTCGTTGCCGACGCCTCTGCCGGTGTCCTGCCTTCGGTCAGCATCGTCGATCCGGATTTCCACTACAACTCCGAGGAGAACCCCCAGGACATTCGGCTGGGGGAGGCCTTCGCGGCTCGCATCGTCAATGCCGTCATGCATGGACCCGGCTGGTCGGGGACCGTGTTGATCTGGGTGCATGACGAGCACGGCGGTTACTACGACCACGTGCCCCCGCCGCAAGCCCCTGAACCGGACGATCGACACCCCGAGGACGCAGGTTCAACCCGATACGATCGTTACGGCTTTCGAGTTCCGGCGGTCATCGTGGCGCCATTTGCACGGTCGGACTACGTCTCGCACGAGATCCACGACCACACGTCGATACTGAAGCTGATCGAGACCAAGTGGAACCTACCTCCGCTCACCCGTCGGGATGCCCAAGCCGACAACCTCTTGGACTCCCTTGACCTCTCTGGTCCACCAGCTTTTGCGAAACCGCCGGATCTGGCCGGCCCGGCGCTGCGAACCTGACCCCTTGTGGGAGCTCACACGCTGCGGCGGGCGCCATGTTCCGTGTAGCACCGCCGTGGTTCCTCTATCCTGGGTGAACGTCACGATCTGCGGGGGGCTGCGCCATGTCATCCATCATCCGATTCGTTCTTCGACGTTTTCTCCGCTTGTTGGTCTCTGCGGCGATTGTGCCCTTGGCGGGGATTGCCGCTGTGAAGGTGGCTGACCGAATGGAACAAGGCTCGGGACCGTCAACGATCACACGTCTGCTGCGTCAGACCGGTGGGCGGGTGTCCTATCGAGGCCGGTAGGGAGGGCGCCCTGGCCCTCGGCGTGGACTGGTCATGGTGAGCAACGCCGTGGGGGGGTAGACAGGACAGATGGCGACCCTAACGACCGTGGCCGACTGGTTGGAGCGAAGCGACCAGCTCGACCATCTGGCTGGACCTGTCCACAAGGCGGTTTCGTCGCTGGCCCGCCCGGGCCGGATGCGCGATGTCGTGTCCGGATCATGGCTCGGCCATCCCACCCACCCCTTTCTCGTTGCCACCCCGATCGGGTGCTGGACCAGCGCTCACCTGCTCGATCTCACCGGCCGGTCCGACGCCGCCCAGACATTGGTTGGCGCTGGCGTGCTGGCCGTGGTACCCACGGCGATCACCGGACTGTCCGACTGGGCCGACACCACAGGGGCGGAGCAACGCATCGGCTTCGTCCACCTGGTGCTCAACACTGCTGCGGCCGGCCTCTACGCCAGGTCGTGGTGGTCGCGACGGCGGGGGCGAAGCGGGATCGCGCCAGCGGTCGCTGGTGGTCTGTTGGCCACCCTCGCCGGCTGGCTGGGAGGTCATCTGGCCTACAGCCTGGGGGTGGGTGTGGACACCAACGCCTTTGATGGGGGTCCCGTGGACTGGACGCCGCTCAGCGAAGAGGTATCCACCGGTAAGGATCTGGCATCGGCACAGGCCGACGGGGTGGCGTTGGTCGTGGTCGGGCGGGCGCCGATGACCAAGGCGCTTGCCGACCGTTGTAGCCACCGGGGAGGGCCGCTATCGGACGGCCGACTCCAGGACAACTGTGTCGTCTGCCCGTGGCACGCCAGCCGCTTCGATGTCGACAGCGGTGCCGTGCGCCGGGGACCGGCGGTGGTAGCACAGCCCACCTACGAGGTCCGCCACGTGGGAAGCAGTGTGGAGGTCCGCCGATCCGAACCGCGCACCTTGAGGACCAACAGCACGCGCCCCAGGCCAATCGCTACGGCTTGAGCTGATCGTCGCCCCGCCAAGACGGCGCCGACGGGCAGTTCAGGGTCGGAGGACGACCTTGACGGCACCGTCCAGCTTCTTCTGGAAGATGTCGTAGCCATGAGGGGCGTCGTCGAGGGGCAGATGGTGGGTGGCAAAGGTCTCCACCCCGAGTGGGTCGGCATCGCTGAGCAGCGGCATGATGTCGTCAACCCAGTGCAGGACGTTGGCTTGGCCCATCCGGAACTGGATCTGCTTGTCGAACATGGTCACCCACGGCGTGGGGTCGGCGGCGCCGGCATAGACGCCGATGACCGAGACGGTGCCTCCACGACGCACGATGTCGATGGCAGAGTACAGAGCCGCCATCCGGTCGACCCCCGCCGTCTTGTTCAAGGGAGCGGCCAAGGCATCGGGCAGCATCCCGGCCACGGTCTGGACGAGCTTGGCCCCCGGTGACCCGTGAGCCTCCATCCCCACCGCATCAATCACCGAGTCAGTACCACGGCCCTCGGTCATCTCTCGGATCACGT
Organism: Actinomycetota bacterium; assembly: GCA_030948425.1. GTDB lineage: Bacteria > Actinomycetota > Acidimicrobiia > Acidimicrobiales > Palsa-688 > JALZAH01. The sequence goes on along the minus strand of JALZAH010000117.1, from coordinate 5,768 downwards.
CGCCCAGATCGTCGGCATGGTCGTTGAGGTCGATGGTCTCGATACCACGGTCCCGGGCCCGCTGCAGTCGTTCAGGCACCAGGTCGACGGCGATGGCTCGGAACCCTTGGTGCTGAGCGATGCGCGCCGCCATGTCCCCGATGGGGCCGAGCCCGAGCACGGTGACAGTTCCGCCCTTCGGTATCCCTGCGTAGACGACGGACTGCCAGGCCGTGGGCAGGACATCGGACAGGTACACGAAACGATCGTCGACCGGTCCTTCCGGAACCTTGATGTGCGTCGTCTGCGCCTGGGGCACCCGTAGGAACTCGGCTTGGCCACCGGGGACCTCCCCGTAGAGCTTGGAGAACCCGAACAACGCGGCCCCGGTGCCCTGGTCTCTGACCTGGGTCGTTTCACACTGGCTGTAAAGCTTCTGGTGACACATGAAGCATGTGCCACAGGACATCTGGAAGGGGATGACGACCCGGTCACCCGCCTTGATGGCGGTGACTTCACCGCCGACCTCTTCGACGATACCCATGGGTTCGTGACCCATGATGTCGCCTTCCCCCATGAACGCCGCCAGGGTTTCATAGAGGTGCAGATCCGAACCGCAGATGTTCGTGCTGGTGACCCGGATGATGGCATCAGTGGGCTCTTGGATGGTGGGATCGGGGACGGTATCGACACTGACGTTGCGCTTGCCCTGCCAGGTGACTGCTCGCATGTGATGGGGCCTCTCGCTGCTCGGGGGGGCTGCCACTTCGTTCAAAACCGTCATGGGCGTTCTCGTCCGCACAGCAGGCTCGGCTGACTGTGCGGTGCATCGTTACCATCTCACTACCCCTCGTCATCAAGGCGGACACCTTTGGCGGCTCCGGGAGGGAGTGGGCCGGCTGCGGGCAGGGTAGAGGTGTCCCGTGGCCATCACCAGGCGTCGGGTCCTGTGGTCGCCGATGAACCTGCTCGCCTCAGAGCTGTCATGAAGGTTGACGCTGTGGTGATCGGTTCAGGCCCGAACGGCCTTGTCGCTGCCAACCAGCTGGTGGACGCCGGCTGGGACGTGGTCGTTCTGGAGGCGCAGAGCGAAGCCGGTGGGACGGTACGCACCGGCGAGCTCACTCTCCCCGGCTTTCACCATGACCTCTTCAGCGCCTTCTACCCCCTGGCCGTTGCCTCCCCCGTGTTCCAACGGCTGGGGCTCGAGGATCACGGACTGCGATGGCGGCGCGCCCCCTACGCGCTGGCCCACCCCACACCGGACGGGCGCTGCGCCGTCATCGCCCCCGACCGATCAACGACGGAGCAGAGCCTGGAAGGGTATGCAGCGGGCGACGGTGCCGGATGGCGGAAGTTGATGGCTCCTTGGGACCGCTACGGGCGGACGGTCATCGAGGCCTTGCTGAGCCCCTTCCCACCCTTGGGGGCCGGGGCCCGACTCGCCGTCCACTCCCGTGTGAAGGGGACGCTGGAACTGGCCCGCATGGCCCTGACTCCGGCCCGGAGGCTGGCCGAGGAGCACTTCTCCGGTGAGGGCGGTGCCCTGTTGCTTGCCGGCAATGCGTTGCACACCGACCTCAGCCCCGAGAACGCAGGCAGCGGCATGTTCGGCTGGTTGCTGTGCGCTCTGGCTCAGAACGTGGGCTTTCCTGTGCCCGAAGGCGGAGCGGGGTCCCTGAGCGCGGCTCTCGTCCGCCGCCTGGAGCGCGCCGGAGGTCGGCTTCACTGCAATCGTTCGGTCAGTCAGGTCATCGTCCGCAATGGCCGAGCCGTGGGGGTGCGAACAACCGACGGCGAAGAGGTTCTCGCTCGTCGGGCGGTCCTCGCTGATGTCGCCGCGCCGAACCTCTACTCGACGTTGTTGAGCGATGTTGCCCTCCCCGAAGCACTTCGACTAGACCTTGCTCGCTTTCAGTGGGATGCGGGGACCGTGAAAGTAGATTGGGCCCTGTCTGGTCCTGTCCCGTGGTCGGCAGTCGAGGCTTGCCAAGCCGGGACGATTCACGTCGCCGACAGCGTGAACGACCTCACTCACTGGGCGGCTGACCTGGCGACGCGTACCCTGCCCTCCCGCCCGTTTCTCCTCTTCGGCCAGCAGTCCATGACCGACCCGACCCGTCAGCCGGTCGGCGCCGAGACGGCTTGGGCGTACACCCACGTCCCCCGACGCATCGACCGTGACGCCGACGGAGAGATATCAGGACGCTGGGACGCCGACGACGAGACAGCGATGGCCGACCGCATCGAACGACGAGTGGAGGATCTGGCCCCCGGCTTCCGGGCCTCGATCCTGGACCGTCATGTCTTCACGCCCCGCAGCCTCCAAGCCGCCGATGCCAACCTCGACGGCGGTGCCATCAATGGTGGCACCTCACAGCTTCATCAGCAGCTGGTGTTTCGACCGCTTCCTGGTCTGGGACGACCGGGAACCTTTGTCAGCGGCCTGTTTCTGGCGTCCGCCAGCGCCCATCCGGGAGGTGGGGTCCATGGCGCCTGCGGCTCCAACGCCGCCCACGCCGCCCTGGCCGCCGACCGGGCCCGCAAGCCCTGGGCGTGGGCCATCCCGGCTCATCGACGCTGAGCTACCGGCGCCGAGCGCTCACCCCGTCGCTCACTTGATTGGGTGAGGTTGTGGCCCTGCTGTTGGACATAGCGTCGTTGATGCTGCCGCTACTGTGGCCCGAGGAGGGGACAAACGTGCTGCTCACGACGCCAGGACTGTCAAAGTGGATCTCCGAGGTCACCCTCTGTGCGGAGACCGCCAATGCCTGAGCGTCAGGCCACGACGCATGGGGTGGAGGAGGGTCGCAAGACGCTCACCCGGTGGACGATCGAGAAGGAGCACGAGAACCGCCAGCAGGATCCGACGGGAGACTTCTCCGGGTTGCTCAACGCCGTGGCCACCGCCGCCAAGATCATCGCCAACCAGGTGAACAAGGGGGCTTTGGTCGGGGCGCTCGGCACCACCGAGGTCGAGAACGTGCAGTGTGAGGTCCAAAAGAATCTCGACGTCATCAGCAACGAGATCATGATCAACCAGACGGAGTGGACCGGTCACCTGGCGGCGATGGCCTCCGAGGAGATGGAGAACGTCTACGGGATCCCGGAGCGCTACCAGCGCGGCAAATATCTGCTGGTGTTCGACCCGTTGGACGGGTCCAGCAACATCGACGTGAACATCTCGGTGGGGACGATCTTCTCTATTCTGCGCAGCCCCCAACCCGGTGAGGATGCGTCGATCGAAGCGTTCCTCCAGCCCGGCGTACAACAGGTCTGTGCCGGTTTTGCGCTCTACGGCCCATCCACCATGCTGGTGCTCACCACCGGCAGTGGTGTCGATGGGTTCACCCTTGACCGGGACATCGGGGCGTTTGTGCTCACCCACCCGGGCATGCGCATCCCTGACGACACCAGCGAGTTTGCCATCAACTCGTCCAACGAGCGCTTCTGGGAACCACCCGTCCGTCGCTACGTTCAGGAGTGTCTCGCCGGGCGCACCGGGCCCCGGGAGAAGGATTTCAACATGCGATGGATCGCCTCGCTGGTAGCCGAGGTGTTTCGGATCCTCACGCGAGGCGGTGTGTTCCTCTACCCGGCTGACAGCAAGGACCCGGAGAAGCCGGGAAGACTCCGTCTCATGTATGAAGCCAATCCGATCGCCTTCATCGTCGAACAGGCCGGTGGACTGGCCAGCACCGGGCGCGAACGGGTCATGGAGGTGACCCCGACCAGCCTGCATCAGCGTCTCCCGCTGATCTTCGGATCACGACGTGAGGTGGAGCGCATTGAGCAGTACCACCACGACCACGTCGAACCCAGCGACGACAACTTCGACGCCTCGCTGTTCAACGCCCGATCCCTGTTTCATCCCTGAGCACCGTTTCATCCCTGAACACCGTTGCATTCCTGAGCACCGTTTCATCCCTGAACACCGAAAGGCGGCCCATGTCGGTCAAGCATCCAGTTGTGGCGATAACCGGCTCGTCGGGTTCGGGCACGTCCTCGGTGACCAAGACGTTGCAGCAGATCTTCCGGCGCGAGAAGATCACCCCAGCACTCGTCGAGGGTGACTCGTTCCACCGCCACAACCGCAACGAGATGAAGACGGCGACCGCGGAGGCCGACGCTGACGACAACCATCACTTCTGCCACTTCACCCCCGAGGCCAACCTGTTGGACGAGCTCGAGGGCCTGTTTCGCAGCTACGGAGCAGACGGCACCGGTCAGACACGCAAGTACCTCCACGACGAGGAGGAGGCCAAGCCGTACGCCCAGGAGCCGGGCACGTTCACACCCTGGGAGGACATCCCACCCGGAACTGACATCTTGTATTACGAGGGTCTACACGGTGCCGCGGTGACCGAGAAGGTCAACGTTGCCGAGCATGCTGATCTGCTCGTCGGTGTGGTGCCCATCATCAACCTGGAGTGGATCCAAAAGGCTCACCGTGACAAGACCGAGCGCGGCTACTCCCGCGAAGCGGTGATGGACACCATCCTGCGGCGCATGCCCGACTACGTCAACTACATCTGCCCGCAATTCTCCCGCACCCACGTCAACTTCCAGCGGGTGCCGACCGTCGACACGTCCGACCCGTTCATCGCCCGCTTCATCCCGACGGCGGACGAGAGCTTCGTCGTCATTCGATTCGCCAACCCCAAGGGCATCGACTTCCCCTATCTGTTGTCGATGCTGCACGACTCGTTCATGTCCCGCCCCAACATCATCGTGGTGCCGGGGGGGAAGATGGAGCTGGCGATGCAGCTGATCTTCACGCCCTTGGTGCTCCGGTTGATGGATCAGCGTCGACGGGCATCATGACGTCGGACACTCCCTTCTCTGACCTGGGGGCCTGCTCGGGTACAGGCGGCAGATGGTGGGTAGAGCAGAGCCATGAGCACGGAACTTGATGGAAAAAGAGTCGCATTCCTGTTGGCCAACTCCGGTGTCGAGCAGGTGGAGCTGACCACGCCATGGGCTGCGGTTCAGGCGGCCGGGGGTCGGCCGACCCTGATCGCCCCGGAGGCCGGCACCGTCCAGGCCTTCAACAACGATGTGGAGCCCGGCGACCAGTTCACGGCCGACGTGGCCCTCTCGGAGGCGACGGCGACCGGCTACGACGCGCTGGTCCTGCCGGGCGGGACGACCAACTCGGACACGTTGCGTACCTTCCCCGCGGCCTCGAAGCTGGTCAAGGAGTTCGTGGCCGCGTCGAAGCCGATCGCTGCGATCTGCCATGGCCCGTGGACCCTTGTGGAGGCGGACGTCGTCCGGGGCAAGACGCTCACCAGCTGGCCCAGCCTGCAGACCGACATCCGCAACGCCGGCGGGACCTGGGTCGACGAGGAGGTCTTCGTGTGCCCGACCGACGGCTGGACCCTGGTCACCAGCCGCAAACCCGACGATCTCGACGCTTTCTCGAAGGCGTTGGTCGACCAGTTCGCCTGACCTCGGTGAGGTCCGGGTCAACGGCCAGGAACCGTGAGGCGAACGGCCTCGTCGAAGCCCATGGGCTCGAATGGCACCAGCGAGCGGATCCGGTCGTCGGTGACGACCACCTCCACCCATAGGCTCTCAGCCAGGCGGAAAACGACGGGCAGGGGGTGACCGGTGACCGGGTTGAGCCACGGCGTCGACAACCCGGGCAACCTGAAGGTCAGGTCGGTGACCAGGCCGATCCAGTGGGCGGAGAGTCGGGGGGTGAGGACGGGGACCTTGAGCACCACCCGGCGCCTTCCGATGACCTGGGCGTAGTGGTTCATCATCTGCTCGTAGCTGAGGACGTC
>JALZAH010000038.1 GCA_030948425.1 Actinomycetota bacterium | reverse complement strand
TGGGCCCGGGTGTAGTCGTAGGCGATCTGGGCGAACTCGTTGTCGCGGGGGTCTCGGTAGCCGCAACCGCAATCGGGGTCGCCCCGACCGATGGCGACGTCGTAGTTGCCGGCGATACATTCGACGCCGCCGGTCACCAGGAGTTCCCAGATTGCTTCGGGTTCCGCCCCGAAGCCTCCCAGGTCGCCCAGGCAAAAGATCCGTGCGGCGCCCCGACGGCGGGCGTCATCGAGCATAGCCCGTAGGGCGTACGGGTTCGAGTACGGACCCCCGAACCGCCACCGTCGTCATGCCCAGGCTGCCCGGGCCGTTGACGGCCCCCTGTCGGTCACCGTCTCCAACGGTCGGCCCGCGGCTTCGACACCACCCCGGCGCCGGTAGACGACCATGGCCCCCACCCCCACCAGCCAGAACGCCATCACCAGGGCGTACGAGGCGGTGGCCCCCACGCTGGTGGCGATATTAGGCAGCTCGAGGGTCCCGAAGATCGCCCCGATGCGGCCCACCGCCACCGACGTGCCCACCCCCGCACCCCGCAGGTGGGTGGGGAACAGCTCGGTGAACGTCGGGTAGGCAGACGTCCACGCCCCCGTGGCCACCCCGTTGGATACCATGTAGGCGACCGTGACGAGCGCGGCGCTGCCGGTGGCGGTGGCGCCGGCCAGGAGAGCGACCCCGCCGGCCGCCAGCGAGTAGAACAACACGACGGTGTGATGGCGTCCGAGCTTGTCGAACACCGCGGTCATGGCGATCCCGCCGGCCAGCGCGCCTACGTTGCCGACGATGTAGAAGAACGGGATGTTGGCCTGGGAGATGTGCACCTTGGGCAGCACCACGACCGAGAGGAGGGCGAAGATGCCGTAGTAGCCGAAGGCTTCGGCCAGGTCGAGCAGGCATCCAAGGGCCAGCCGACCCGGGTAGCGCTGGACGAGTTCGGCGAAGGCCTGCCCGAACGACGGGCTCCCCTGCTCGATGCGGGCGGTGGCGGCCAGCGCCCCGTCCATGCCTGCTGCCGCCTCGAGCCGGGTGACGATGGCGTCGGCCTCATCGACGCGACCTTGGCTGACCAGCCATCGAGGGGACTCCGGTAGCCGACGACGGAAGAACAGCACGACAAGGGCGGTGAGGCCGCCGATACCGAAGATGTACCGCCACGACGTGGTGTTGGGCAACGCCAAGGTGTTGAGCACGAAATAGGCGGCCAGGCCGGCGAGAATGGCTCCGGCCGGCCAGAACTGCATCACTGCGGCGTTGGCCTTGCCGCGCACCCGGGCCGGCATGAACTCGGCGATCGCCGAGTTGACGATGGCGTACTCGGCGCCGACCCCGAGCGCGGCCAGTGACCGAAAGACGTATACCGAGCCCAAGTTTGGGGCGAGGCCGGTGAGCACGGTGAACAACGCATACCAAAGCAGCGTCAGGACGAACAGCCTTCGGCGACCGAACCGGTCGGCGAGGCGCCCGCCGACCAGGGCCCCGACCAAGATGCCTCCCAACCACACCGCCAGCACCGCATCGCGTTGCGAGACACTGGCATGGAAATGGTCCCCGAGCGGGCCTACCGCGCTACCGAAGAGGGACACCTCCAACGAGTCGAACAACCACCCTGCCCCCAGGGCCAGCAGGATGCCTCGATGGGCGGAGCCCCATCGCAGCCGGTCCAGCCGGGCTCCGATCTGATCGCTGCGCGCTGCCATCTCGAACCCCCACGGTATGAAGACAGATTGATATGCCGCCCGGAGTGTGCCAACGTTGGCCGGTCTCGTCAAGATGGGCGAGAAGAGGACAACGGGAGGAAGTCATGGACGTGCTCGACGGGGTGGACCGCAGATCGTTCACCGAGACCCTGGAGTTCTTCGAGGGCCTCGGCCTGGTGACCAGATCCGAGGCCACCGAGGTGCTAGCCATGCTCGACCCGGGCTTCCCGTTCGCGGAGGCCGTCGCTGCTGCGGCGTCGATCCATCTCCACGTCAAGGTGGCGGACACCGACGCCCTTCCACACGATGCCATCCTGGCCCGGGGGACCGAGCCCACCAGCTGCACCGAGGGCTACATCAAGTACCCGTTCCCCGGCGGGATCAACATGATCTTCTCCTCCATCCCCATATCCGAAGACGATCTGCTCGACGGGGCCGCTCCGCCGGCGAGAGCCGTGCTGGACCACAAAGGGATCGACCTGCGCGCCTCAACCCAGGCGATGCGCGCTGTTTTCGACTCGGTCCCGGCGATCACCGCCGGTCGAGGCTGGCGGCACCGGCCCCAAGGGGGCGACGGCACCCCGGTCTACTGCTGCCACACCGAGGTCCTGGGCAAGCACTGGGTCTACCCGAGCCTCGACAACGCCAGCCAGCGCCGCCCGATCGAGTTCGCCATCGGCGATCTCGTCATCCACGACGCCAAGATGGGCTGCGACCTGCGCCCGATGGACCCCGCCGACCCCCGGGCCGACGAGGCCGCCGCCGCCCTCTCCGCCTGCGCCGCATCCCACGCCGCGCCCGGCGATGACCTTCACGGATCGAGTTACTACGAGCGTGGCGACCTCGGTCACTTCGCGGACATGGGTGACCACGCCAAGCCGTTGATGGCCAAGTTCTGGGCCTACTACAACGCGGCCACCGCCGAGGACGGGGCGCTCAGCAAACGCGAGAAGGCACTCATCGCCCTGGCCATAGCCCACTCCAAGCAGTGCCCGTACTGCATCGACGCCTACACCAACACTCTCGTCGACCTCGGCGTCAGTCCCGACGAGATGCACGAAGCCGTACACGTCGCCGCCGCCCTGGGTGCCGGCATCGACCTCGTGCATGGCGTCCAGATGCGCAACGTGCTGCACGCACGCGGTTCCATCTGATCGTTACTCGTTCAACTGAGCTGAAACGAGAATATCCAGCGGACACCATCCACCTGGTCGAGCTGCATCGAACGAGGGTTCTCCTGGTGGAGCACGCCGGCCTCCGAGGTTTGGACCTGCTCTGCTTCTCTACCTGAGCGCGCCCGGGCTGTGGATTGGTGTGGCTGGCCCAGGCCACCATCGCCCACACCAGCCCGGCCCTCTTCGAGATCGTCAACCTCTACGGGACGCCCAGCTTCGACGTTGCCAGCATCCTCCGGCGAACCGGCCGCCGGGCACTACGTAGCCTCTATGCACCGTTAGACGTCGTGTTCACCGCCGTTTTGACGCCGCTAGCCCGCCGCTAACCCACGGGACCCCCTGTAGACCATGGGGCGATCGATTGGCATGAACACGCCGGGGCTCGTCGACCGTTGCCTGGTCGATCGCTTGCCGGGTGCACCGCTGCGGCGTGGACCGCTGTCTGGTGGACCGCTGTCTGGTGGACCGCCGTCGGGTGGACCGCCGTCGGGTGGACCGCCGATTCGCCCGGGTGGACCACCATACGCCGGCAAGCGGGAACCGCCGCCTCAGGAGCCGCTGTGGGGCCGGAAGGGCCGTTGGCGATGGTGACCGACGCCGGCCACCCGCTCGCAGGCGCCGACCAGGGCGGGCACAAAGCGCTCGGACTGCTCGACGCAAGAACGGTGACCGCCCGCCACCGTCACCGTGAACGCGTCGGGGATGGTCTCGGCCAAGCGTCTCTGGCGGTGGGGGGAGACCGTCTGGTCCTCGGTGGTCACGATGACGCCCGTGGGAACGTCGACGGTGGCTATCCACGGTGACGAGTCGAAGCGCAGGAGGGCGGCGCCAGCGCCGAGCAGACCGGCGGGGTCGGCGCCTCCCCACTCCCGGGCCGCCCATCCGGCGAGTGGCGAGCCATCGGCCGGGTAGGTCGACCGGGCCATGCGCCGCATCCCTGCGGTGCGCACGACGCTCGGGAAGGTGGAGGCCGCCAGGCCCAGGCTCATGGCGGTGGCGGCGGCCACTGCACCGGACATCGGGGTGCGGGCGAAGGTGGACGCCGTGGCGCACATCACCAGGCCTGCGACCACCTCGGGATGGCGCCGCCACACCAGCTGAGCCACCGGGCCACCCATCGAGTAGCCGATGACGATGACCGGTCCTGTGCCCAGAGCGGTCACCAGCCCGGCGACGTCGTCGGCGCAGTCCTCCAGGCGGAACGGGCGCCAGCTGCGGATGCCCCGGCCGTGTCCTCGCATGTCGGGCGCCACCACCCGGAAGCGCTCAGCCAGCGGAGCTGTGCAGCACCGCCAGGTGAGTGCTGCGGTGGACATCCATCCGTGGACAAGCACAACGGTGGGACCCGACGCCGGCTCACCGGTGTCCCACACCCACGGGCTTCCTCTCCCGGGGATAGCCACCCGGTGCCCCGGCGGGAGAGACACGCCGTCAGGGGCCTCGGCAATCGCCATGGGGATCACAGTAGGAGGACCGGGCCGCAAGCTGGCGCCACCAGTGTCTTCGCCACGGACCCGCCCCGATGGGGAATTGGGGTGGGACCATCGGAGCGAAGCTCCGACCCTGAGGAGGGCCCATGGCCGAGGTCAACTAGGTCGTAGGCAACGAGGCGCCGGTTATCGGCAGCCAGGACAGCCACCCCAACCCGTTCGTGCGCGTGCTCAACGCCGTCCCGCGCATCCTGGCATCCAAGGTCCACGTGGTGTTGTTGTTCGGGCTCGGCATCTACATCGTGGTCCTACCCCTGTTCGGTCTCAACGTGTCCGCCAAATCCGAGCTCATCGGCGGCAACTACGAGAACACCACGTCCGACATCGGGGCGTGCATCGCCGCCGGCGGCACGGTGCATCTCATCAAGAAGGGCCGAGAGCACCGACGCGAGGTGGCCTTGTTGCACGCCAAGCTGGACGCGGTGATGGCCCATCATGGCATCGGCGAGGTCCAGCGACCGGCGGAGTAGCTCCGGGCGCTACGAGCGACCCCAGAACCTATCGAGCTCAGCCGGTTCGAGCGGCGTCGAGGGCGGAGCTGTGCCGTTCCCAGGCCCACGACGCGGCGTCGGCGGCCACCCCCGGGCGGTAGCGCCAGCGCAACAGTTGGCGCTCGGTGTCCTCCCGATCCTCACCCAGCTCCACCAGGCTGAGAGCCAGGTGCCGGCTCCGGCGGCGCTGGGCCTCGTCGTCGGGGTCCTGGCTCTGGGCGGCCTGCCAGGCCTGGTGAGCGGCCTGACGGTCCGGAGCCAGACGATCCACCTGCCGGCGGTTGAGGGGTGGCACCCGACGACGAACGGCCAGCTCGTCGGCTCCGGTGGGCACGGCCAGCTCGAAGAGGACGAGGCGGTTGACCGAGCGCAGGAACGGCGAGTGACGTCCGCCGCGATCGCCGAGGCCCAGGGCCCGGGCGGTCTCGGCCAGGGGAAGCTCGAAGCCGTCGGGGTGGTCGTCGAAGGTGGCGGCCAGCCGGCGCAGGAGCCACGTGGTGGAAGGGCCGAGGATCCCCAGCCAGAACTGCTCGACGTATGCCGAGCGAGGATCGAGACCCGACCGGTCGATGACGTCGTCGGGCCAGGCGCTGATCGACAACGTCTCGGACGGATAGGTCAGCAGGGGATGCATGGTGGGCTCCTCGGATGGATGGGATGCGGATCTCGCCCGGTCAGCGGATCTCCACCTTGCCGAGGGCTGTCGGCGCTCACTTCGTCGCCGCGATGGGCGACAATGGCTTCGATGGTCGCCTCCGATGCCTCCGCCGCCCGGGCCCTGGTCACCGCCGCCCGACGGATCACCGTGTTGAGTGGGGCCGGCATCTCCACCGATTCGGGCATCCCCGACTTCCGGGGCCCGGCGGGGGTGTGGACCAAGAACCCGGAGGCGGAACGCACCGCCACCCTGGTCGACTACCTCAACGATCCCGAGGTGCGCGCCGAGGCCTGGCAGAACCGGCTCAACTCGCCGACCTGGGCGGCCCAGCCCAACGCCGGTCACCGGGGGATCGTCGAGTTGGAGCGTCAGGGCCGGCTGGTCGCCGTGCTCACCCAGAACATCGATGAGCTGCACCAGCGCGCCGGTGGCGACCCCGCTCTGGTGGTCGAGCTGCACGGGTCCATGCGCCACGTGGTGTGCTGGTCCTGTGGGGCCAGTGGCCCCATGGAACCGACGCTGGAGCGGGTCAAGGCCGGCGAGGTGGACCCCGGGTGTCAGCACTGTGGCGGGATCCTCAAGTCGTCGACCATCAGCTTCGGCCAGTCCCTCGACCCCGCCGTCCTCGAGCGGGCCGACGACGCCGCCCGGTCGTGCGATCTGTTGTTGGCCGTGGGGTCCACCCTTGGCGTCCATCCCGCCGCCGGCTACGTCCCGGTGGCCAGGCGTTCGGGGGCCAAGGTGGTGATCGTCAACGGGGAGGCGACCGCGTATGACCACCTGGCCGACGCCGTGGTGGGCGGGTCGATCAGCGAGGTGCTTCCCGCCCTGGTGGCCCCGCCCGCCTCCTGACCTCGAGGCTCACCAGCCGCCCCGGTGGACGACTTGGTCGACGGGTCGCGCCCCCCGCATCGCCGACGTCGCCGGACGTCGAGCGGGGCCGGGCCAACCCAGGGCCACAGCCCCGAGCGGTTGCCATCCCTCGGGCACGCCCAGGGCACCGAGCAGTCCGGAGGGGTCGGCGTGCAGGGCGAAGAACAGCGCCCCCAGGCCCTCTTCGGTCGCCCCCAGCAGCAGGACCATGGTGGCGAAAGCGGTGTCCACCAGCCAGTAGGGGATGTCCCAGGTGGTCGGGCCGGGGCGGCCGATGCCCTGCTTGTCAGCCTCGGCGTAGCGCTTGACGTAGGCCGCCTCGTTGGCCAGGGGCACGATGATGACCGGGGCCCGCAGCAGCCCCGGATGGGTCGGTCGGGCCAGCCAGGAAGGATCGGCGTCGTGGGTCCAGAACGTGGCCGTCTGCTGCGCTCCCTCGAGGACCACGAACGCCCAGCCCTGGGTGTGACCGGCGGACGGGGCCCGCCGGGCCTGGGCCAGCAACCGGTCGACGGTGGCCACCGGCAGGGGGCGGTCGAGGAAGTCGCGGCACATCCGGCGTTGGCGAACGACCTCCCCGAACTGCATGACCCGAGGTTAGGGGGACCAGCACAGACTGCCGCCGGGCGCGGGAATGCCGACCGGCGAAGTAGGGTTTTACCAGTGCGTTCGACAGCGCTGTAGTCCCGCACCGTCAGTGAGGAAAACGATGCCCAGCTTCCGTGACCTGCTCAAAGACACCAAGGCTCGCATCCGCGAGGTCGATACTGCGGAGGCGGCTGCCGAGGTAGCCAAGCCGGGGACCGTCGTGCTCGACGTGCGAGAGCCCGACGAGTACGAGCAAGGAGCGTTGCCGGGTGCCGTCCACATCCCCCGGGGCCATCTGGAGAGCCAGATCGAGGGGCGGGTCACCGACCACGACGCTCATCTGGTCGTCTACTGCGCAGGGGGCAGCCGCTCGGCGTTCGCGGCGGACAGCCTGAGCCAGCTCGGCTACAGCGATGTGACGTCCATGGCCGGCGGCTTCAACAAGTGGAAGGACGAGGGGCGTGACTGGAAGGCACCGGTCAGCCTCACGCCCGAACAGCGCAACCGCTACCAGCGCCACCTGCTGCTCCCCGAGGTCGACTCCGCCGGGCAGGCCAAGCTGCTCGATTCCAAGGTTCTGCTCTTGGGCGCCGGAGGTCTGGGCTCTCCGGCGGCGATGTATCTGGCCGCCGCCGGTGTCGGCACGCTGGGCATCATCGACATGGATGTCGTCGACGAGTCCAACCTGCAGCGCCAGATCCTCCACAACCTCGACCGGGTAGGCGATCGGAAGGTGGACTCCGCCAAGAAGACCCTGACCGCCATGAACCCCGACGTCAACGTCGTCACCTACGACGTGCGCCTCGGTGCCGACAACATCGTGTCCATCTTCGAGGGCTACGACGTGATCGTTGATGGCACCGACAACTTCCCGACCCGGTACCTGGTCAATGATGCTGCGGTGAAGCTCGACATCCCCGTCGTCCACGGCTCCATCTTCCGCTTCGAGGGTCAGGCCGCCGTGTACCTGGCCCATGAGGGCCCCTGCTACCGCTGTCAGGTGCCCGAACCGCCGCCCGCGGAGCTGGCCCCGTCGTGCTCCGAGGCCGGCGTGCTCGGCGTGTTGTGTGGGGTCATCGGCAGCATCCAGGCCACCGAGGCGGTAAAGCTTTTGCTGGGCCTGGGCGAACCTCTGGTCGGCCGCCTGCTGGCCTATGACGCCCTCGAGGAGAGCTTCCGGACCTTCAAGGTCAACCGCGATCCGGAGTGTGCCACCTGCTCGATCCCCGTCGACGACGTCGTCATCGCCGAATACGACGAGCTGTGCATGCCTCATCCCATC
>JALZAH010000032.1 GCA_030948425.1 Actinomycetota bacterium | reverse complement strand
GATCGACATCGGGGCCCGAGGGGATGTCCTCGGGTGTTGGCAGGTCGGCGAGCATCTCGGCCAGGAGCTGGCCGAACACGCCCACCTGCTGCTTCTCCAGCTTCATCGACACGGTCCGGTCGTCCTGTTGTACCTGGAGGTAGAAGGTCCGCCGCCCGGGGACCCCGACGGTGCCGAGGGCCACCCGGTTGGGGGCGTCCATCTCGAACGACGTGCTCATGACGGCCGGAGCTCGTTCAACGTCCCCGTCGAGTTGACGGCCAGGACGGTGGGACCGGTCGGGGCGTAGCTGATGGCGGTCACCGAGCATGGGGACACGACGATGCGCTGAAACAGGTCGAGGTGGGTGCCAAGGGCATCGGCCACCACCGCCTTGATCGGGTCGGCGTGGGACACGAGGATGACCGTCCCCCCGCGATGGCGCGACACGAGGGTGGCGACCGTGTCGACGATGCGCGCCTGCATGGCGGTGAACGACTCTCCTCCCGGAAAGCGGAACCCGCTCGGGTAGCGCTGCACCGCCGACCACTCCGGTTTGCGGGCCAGGTCCTTGAGATCGGCACCGGTCCATTCTCCGAAGTCACATTCGAGCAGTCCACGGTTCACACTCACCTTCTGCCCGAGCGCCTTGGCGATCGGGGCTGCGGTCTCGCGGGTCCGCTCCAGAGGGGAGGCGTAGATGGTGGGTGCGACGGTCGTGGTGGTGACCGCCGGGCCCCGTCCCCGGGCGCCGCTGCGCCGTCGGGGGCCGCCGGCGCCCGCGCTGGCCCACGCCTGGAGGCGGGCGGCGACGGCATCGGCCTGGTCCCTGCCGGAATCACCGAGATGCAGTCCCGGGGCCCGGCCCGGCAGGACCTTGCCCGTGGTCGGGGTGGCGCCGTGGCGGACGAGAAGGACAAGGGTGGGCGGGGGAGGCTTGGGTCGCCCGGGTCGACTCGGAGATGGTGTTGCCATGTGGGTCGTTAACCTACCGTGTCCGCCATGGAAGTGAGCCCTGCCCACCAGGCACCGACGAACGGTGCCCGGTCGCCCATCGACGGTGCCGAGCGGCTGGCGAACCTCGGCAATGAGATTGTCTCGTGCCGGGCGTGTCCTCGTCTGGTGGCGTGGCGGGAGAAGGTGGCCACGGAGAAGCGGGCGGCCTTTCGCGACGAGACCTACTGGGGTCGACCGGTGACCGGTTTCGGTGATCCGGGTGCCCGGATCGTGGTGGTCGGCCTGGCTCCTGCGGCGCATGGCGGCAACCGGACGGGCCGGGTCTTCACCGGCGATCGTTCGGGGGACTGGCTCTTCGCGGCTCTGCACCGGGCCGGACTGGCCAATCAGCCCACCAGTGTGTCGAGCGACGACGGACTGGCTCTGCGAGGAGCGTGGGTAGGTGCGGCGGTGCGCTGTGCCCCGCCGGCCAACAAGCCCACGCCCGAGGAGCGGGATCGCTGTGTGGGCTACCTGGTCCGCGAGCTCGACGCTTTGGAGGAGGCCAAGGTGATCGTGGCCCTCGGTCGCTTCGCCTATGACATCGTCTGCCGGCTCCTGGCCATTCGTCCCCGGCCGGCGTTCGGTCACGGGACGGAGGCCACCGCCCCGTCGGGGATGATGGTGGTGGCGTCGTATCACCCCAGTCAGCAGAACACGTTCACGGGCACGCTGAGCGAATCGATGTTCGACGCCGTGTTCACACGGGCCGTGGCTGTCTCCGGCCACGGTCGCTGAGTACGCCAGTGGCCGGTTCTGTCGATGCCTGAGCTCCCCGAGGTCGAGTGTTATCGCCTCCTGGCCGAACGCCGGGCGTTGGGGCGGCGGATCGTCGGCGTCGACGCCCATGACGGGTGGTTCTTGAAGGATGGTCTCCAAGTAGATGAGGTCGTCTCCGCCCTTCTCGGCCGCTGCCTGGTTCGGGCTCGCCGGCGGGGGAAGCTGTTGTTGTTGGACCTCGCCGGGGGCACCAAGACCAGGGAACCAACGAGCGGGGCTCCGAGCTGCCGGAAGGTGGTGCCCGCCGTCATCGGACTGCGCTTCGGCATGAGCGGCCGTCTGGTGGTTGACGGCGTGGCGAGCATCGACGAGTTGCTGTATTCGTCCAACGAGCCGCTGGCTCGCTACGACCGCTTCGCCGTTCGCTTCGCGGATGGCGGTGACCTGCGCATCCGTGATCCCCGCCGTCTCGGTGGCGTCGAGCTCGACCCCGACGAGCAGCGCCTCGGGCCCGATGCCGCCACCATCGGCGCCGCCGCTCTGCGCGACGCCCTGGCCGGCTCGGCGGCGCCGCTCAAGGCGCGGCTGCTCGATCAGTCCCGGGTGGCGGGCGTCGGCAACCTGATCGCCGACGAGGTGCTCTGGCGAGCCTCGCTGTCACCGGTTCGGGCCGCCGGTGGGTTGAACGATGCCGAGATCCGACGGTTGCGCCGTCATCTGGTCGCCGGCATCGACGAGCTGATCGAAGGTGGTGGCTCACACACCGGGATCCTCGGCCCGCAGCGCTGGGTCGGCGGACGATGCCCCAGGGACGGTGCCGACCTGACCCGCTCAAAGGCTGGTGGGCGCACCACCTGGTGGTGTCGCCGCCACCAGCACTGACCGGCGCGTCCGCAGACCAGCTGGGCTCCCACCCAGCACGACGACGGCCAGGACGGCGGCGATGCCGGCGCCTACGGCGGCGCCGCCGAAGATGGTGTGCAGCTCACTCAGCACGGCGGCGGTGGTGGCATGCTCGTAGGGACCACAGGACCCCGGGTGGGTCGGGCACAGTCGGATAGGCGAGCCGATCCGGGCTTGGGCCTGGTAGAAGCGGTGGAGGCCGATGGCGGTGAGAGCGGAAAGGCCGGCGAGCATGCCGATGGTGCGGGCGACCACGACCAGCGAGACGGCCAGACCGTGCGCCCGATCGGCGACGGCGCCGAGGATGGCGGCGTTGACGGGGGCGATGGCCAGACCGAAGCCCAGTCCGCAGATCACCAGCTCGAGGTCACTGGCCCCAAAGCCGACGGAGAGCCCCCCGGCCTGAAACGGGGTGACCAGAGAGGTGGACGACCACCCCGTCATGGCCATGAAGGTGAGGGCGGCAGCGGCCATCCCCGCCCCGGCCACCCACGGTCCCCGACGGGGCCGCCGGCACAGCAGACCTCCGGCTACCGCCCCGATGGGCAGCGCCACCAGGAACCGCACGAGGATGAGGGCGGCGTCGATCTGCGAGCGAGGGTCGACGGTCGCCCGGGCGAAGAGGGGAACGTCGACGAGGGCGGCCATGAGGGCCGCACCCAAGGCCAGGTTGACGACGAGGGCACCCCACGCTGGTCGGGCGGCCAGGAGCCGTGGTGGGATGAGAGGACGGTCGCTGCGTCGCTGTTGGAGGATGAAGGCAACGAGCAGGACGACGCCGAGGGGGACGAGAACCGGGGCGGTGCCGGCCACCACCTGACGGCTCGGGTCTTCGGTGGAGAACAGCACCACGATGCAGGCCAGGACCCCGGCGAGCAGGGTGGCGCCCATGAGGTCGACGCCGCCAAGGGCGGCGGGGATCCCTCGCAGGTGGATGACGACGCGGGTGTGGAAGGGCGCTACGGCCTCCCACATCAGTCCGGCGATGACGACCCCGGCGGCGACCAGGGCCAGGGGGGAGGTCAGCTGCGCCCACGAGGCGCCCCCGAAGACGGGGGTGTAGACGACGCCGACCGTCACGTCGTCCGCCAGGCTGGAGGGCGCAGCCAGAGCCAGGACCAGGCCCGCAGCACCGAGGAGCAGCAGTGCCGGCCCGACGATGTCGGGTCGACCGGAGCGCGCCGGTGCTGTGGGGCCTTGCCCACCGTTGGCGAGAGTGCCGGTCGGGCGGGAGACGACGAAGCCGGTCCCGAGGACTATCGCCAACGGGAGGTTGATCCAAAAGATGGTCCGCCACGTTGAGACGGTGACGATGGCGGCGCCATAGAGAGGACCGAGCACGCTGTCGAGCTCCTGGACGGCGCCGACCACGCCGAGGGGTAGACCGCGCTGTTCTGGGGGCCACCGTTCGGCGACCAAGGACAGGGTGACGGGCACCAGCCCACCTCCACCCAGGCCCTGTAGGGCCCG
>JALZAH010000030.1 GCA_030948425.1 Actinomycetota bacterium | reverse complement strand
GATCAGCACCGCGTCACCGCCGGGCTCGGGTAGCTCGCCGGGCACCAGCGCCACAGGAGGCAACCCGTGAGGCTCGGCATGCAACAAGCGCTCCACGCCCAGGCCGCCGTCCACAGCCAGGCCGCCCTCCACACCCAGGCGGCGCCGTGCCTGCAGGGCAACGTCGTCCATTCGCTGTGCACCGCCAAGGGCAGCCTCCACATCCCTGTCGAGTACCGCAGCATCGCCCCGGTGCTGGTGCTCGGTATCGGCTCCCTGGTGCTCCTGGGCGTCTCGGCGCTCATCCCCCGCCGCTCCCGGCCGGCCATGTACCCCCTGATGACCGCCGTCATCGGCGGGGCAGCGGCGGTGGCCTCGGCGTTGTGCTGGGCCGACATCTCCGACGGCAAGCCGCAGCTCACCATCGGCGGACAGGTCTTCTACGACCACTTCTCGATGTTCTTCTGCCTGCTGATCGGCGTGGCTACCGTGTTCGGGGCCCTGCTCTCGGACAGCTACCTGCAACGCGAAGGACTCGACGGGGTGGAGGCCTATGCCCTCATGTGCCTGGCTGGTGCCGGGGCCATGCTCATGGCCGAATCGGCCGGCACCATCATGTTGTTCCTGGGCCTGGAGATCATGTCCATCGCCTTGTATGTGCTTACCGCCTTCCACCGACGCCGGGCCGAGTCCGGCGAGGCCGGGCTCAAATACTTCATCCTGGGCTCGTTCTCCTCGGCCATCTTCCTCTACGGGGCGGCGCTGTCCTACGGGGCCACGGGCACCACCCAGTTCACCGAGATGGCCCAGTTCCTCGGTTCCAACGTCCTGGTCAACAGCGGTGTGCTGCTCGCCGGGATGGCCCTGCTCATCGTCGGGCTGGGCTTCAAGGTGGCGGCCGTACCGTTCCACTTCTGGACGCCCGACGTCTACCAGGGGTCGCCCACCCCGTTCACCGGTTATATGGCCGCCGTGGCCAAGGCGGCCGGGTTCGCCGGCCTCCTGCGGATACTTCTCGAGGGTTTCGGCTCCCAGCAGGCCAACTGGCGCCCGATCATCTGGGTGATGGCGGTCCTCACCCTGCTGGTCGGCTCGGTGCTGGCCATCGTGCAGAGAGACCTGAAGCGGATGTTGGCCTACTCGTCGATCAGCCAGGCCGGCTACGTCCTCATCGGTGTCCAGGCCGGCTCCTCGCTCGGCACCGCAGGGGCGCTGTTCTACCTGCTCACCTACACCTTCATCATCGCTGGAAGCTTTGCCGTGGTCAGCGTCATCCAGGGTGCGGGCGAGGAACGCAACGATCTGGGAGCCGTCAGGGGTCTGTCCAAACGGCGGCCGGTCCTGGCTCTGACCTTGCTGATCCTGCTGTTGGCCCAGGCAGGCATCCCCTTTACCAGTGGCTTCCTGGCCAAGTTCTATGTGATCGAAGCCGCCGTGCAGCGGGGCCAGTACGCCCTGGCCATCATCGGCATGCTGGCCGCCGCCATCGCCGCCTTCTTCTATCTGCGGGTCGGCATCCTCATGTACTCCGCACCGGTCACCGGGAGCGACGCCGCCGACGGGATGATCACCGCCGGCCTGGCGCCCATGGCCGGGCTCGACTATCCCCGTCCGGTCGACGCCGCGAACGGACATGGCGCCGCCAGATCCGGCGAGGCGGGACCGAGCGCGGCGGTGGCGACGACGGCCACGACCCGGGGGGCAGGGACCGCAGAGGCAGGGACCGGGGACACAGCCGGTTTGGTGACCCTGCTCGATCCGCCCACCGGCAAGGTGACGATCCCCTTCACCGTCGGCATCACCCTCGTCGTGTGCGTCGCTTTCACCATCTTCGCCGGGGTGTCTTCGCCGGTCATCGACTTCGCCAAGCAAGCGACGATGTTCTTCTAGGCGGTGAGCGTCCCCCCGGTCGCCGGGCCGTACCTGGCCGCCGTGCTCGTCCTAGGTGGAGCTGGACTGTTCAAGGTGTCCCGACCCCATGACACGGCCGTTGCCCTGCGCAGAGCGGGTGTCCGGCTCCGATTGACCCGCACCAAGG
The DNA here is from genome assembly GCA_030948425.1 of Actinomycetota bacterium. Taxonomy (GTDB): domain Bacteria; phylum Actinomycetota; class Acidimicrobiia; order Acidimicrobiales; family Palsa-688; genus JALZAH01. The sequence goes on along the minus strand of JALZAH010000030.1, from coordinate 5,863 downwards.
CGGTGGTCCGTCTCGGCGCCGCCGCCGAGGTCGCTGTGGCCGGAACCGCCCTGGTCGCCTCCGGGCCCGTCCCCGCCGCCGTCGTGGCCGCCTCCTATCTCGGTTTCGTGGTCTTCATCGTCGCCGCCCTCGTCCGGCACTGGCCCCTCAGCTCATGCGGCTGCTTCGGGCGTCCCGATACGGCCCCGACCGCCGGCCATGTGGTGGTCAACTCCGCAGCCGTCGTGGCCGCCATCTGGTGGGCGGTGGTCTCCGACCAGGCGATACCGACTTCATTGCGCCTTTGGCGCGGCCCTGGCGTCCCTGTCGTCTTCGGGCTGTTGGTGGCGAGCCTGGTGGTCTACGTGGTGGTGACCAGCCCTCGGACCAAAGGCCACCACCGTCGGGTGGCGGCGGCCGGAACTGCTCTCGAGGTCACCCAGGGTGGGCCGTCGCCGCGGCCGCCTCGACCGCTTGTGGTTCCCGGCCGGCGGAGGGGACGAGGAACCGACCGATGACCGGAAGCTCCCAGAACGACTCGGCGCGGGCCATGGCGATGGCGGTGGCCAGAGCGTTCTCGGGGGCGTCATAGATGGCGTAGCGAGGCTGCCAGTCGGGGTCGAACTTGGCGTTGAACCTCCAGAGCGACTCGATCTGCATGGAGTCGCCCATCCGCCGCAGCAGCCAGGCCTGCACCCTGATGGTGAGGCCCTCGCCCGCTTCACCGGCCAGGACGGCGCGCATGGTGGCGAAGTTGAGTCCCAGACCCCCGCCGCCCTTGGTCTGCAGGTAGCGGATGGTCTCCACCACCGCGAAATCGATGAGCCCATTGGGGTGCTCCCCGTCGTCCCTACGCATCAGGTCGAGGGAGTAGCCGCCGATTCCGGGGGCAGGCACGTACTGGCAGAACGCCACCGGGGGACCGGGAGTCTCCGGACCGGCGCCGGGGTGGTGTGGACCGTGGACGACCGCCAGGAGGAGCCCCTCGTCGTCGGGTTCAAACACTCTGCCCAGGGTCATGGAGAAGCCCCGCTCGACGTCGCCGCGTCGGCTCTTGGTCATCACCTCCCTCAGCGCGCCGCGCAGCGACGGGTCCAGGTCGGACGGGTCGTGGAAGCTGATGGTGTAGCCGTACTTGGCCACCCGGTTGACGGCTTGACGCAGTCCTTTGAAGCGGCCGCCCTCCAGCGTGAACCGCTCCGTGCGGACCACTCCTTCGTCCCCGACATACAGATCGTGCATGCCCGTGGCCCGGTAGATGGGCAACCATGCCTCACCGACGCCCAGGCCGCCGAGTGCCCACCCGTGGCCGTCGACGAAGGACCGGAACGCCGTCCACGCCTCCCGGCGCTCGGCCACGGGGCCAATCGGGTCGGGAGATACCAGGCACACGCCGCCGTAGACGGCGTAGGCGACGAGGGTGTCACCCCAGAAGAAGAAGTCCTTGTCGGGCCGGAGGGCGAAGTAGTCGAGGGTTCCCGAGCCGTGCCTGCCCATGATGGCCCGGGCCCGGGCCAGACCTTCCTGGCCAGGCCCGGACTCCCCCCCTAGGAGGTTGGCGCGATGGCGGGCCCGGATGACCACCGGCCGGAACGTGAGGGCGACGGCCACGATGACCAGAGCGATGGTGACCACGACGGCGGCAGGGGAGACAAACCGATCGATGCGGTGGGGGAGGAAGACGTTGTGGATCCCCACGCCTCGTTCGATGATCGCCTGGAAGGCCTGGACCCACGAAAGGTGGAAGTGGTGACCCCGCCCGGTGGCGGCGCTGATCCAGGCGCTGATCTCGATGCCCAGGCCACCGGCGACGATGGTGGCGGTGGCGGCGCCGGCCACCGCGGCGATGCCCCGCCGGAACGGTGGCGTGTCGGCGGCGGCCCGGAACGACTCCCGGTTGATGCCGAGGAAAGCGGCCACCGCCAGAGCGACAACCGCTTCTTCGACGTCGGCTCCCTTGACCAGGTGGAGCACGGCCGAGGTGATGAGCACGATCTGGCAGACGACCCAGGCCCGGTGCTGACCCCGACGGATACCCCGAGCCAGGAGCAGCAACCCCACACCGGCCAGGGCGGTCAGGGCGGCGGCGGTCTCGGGCACGACCAGGGGAAACAGCTTCTCGACGTCGGTCAGCCGGTCGCGGACGGGATCGGAGAGCGCCGAGACCAGGCTGACGAAGCCGGCGGCGGCCACGAACAGGGCGGCCCCCCGCCTGACCAGGCGCCGACGGGGCTGGTCGTTGGGGGCGGGCGGCCAGGAGCGGCCCTGGGGAAAGGTGGCGACCACCTCGGGGCGGGCGTCGCCTCGGCTCTCGGTTGCCGCGGGGCCCCGGCGGGCCATCATCCGCTCAGCGATGCTTGCCCCGGGCAGGTCGGTGCGGGCGTGAAGCAACCGCACGTGCAGATCGGCCCCCGCTTCCAGCTCGACCCAGGCGACCTGGCGCTGGCCGAGGAAGACCGACGGCAGGCCGAGACCAGGAAGGCGTCCGGCGACCTCGGCCACCACCTCGGAGGCACAACCGGTGTTGGCGTAGAAGCCTGAGCCCAGATGGGTCAGCTCCGGCCGGCAGGTGTGCCCGGTGATCAGACCCATGTGGCCGCCGGTGGTCACCAGGTCTCGGGCCAGGGACCTCGGGGTCTCGTTGGGGTCGCGTCGATCGGCGCCGAGGGACACGGCGCTGAGCGCCTGCCAGGTCCCCCGGATCGACGCCACGATGATGACGGCCAGGACAACGATCTCGACGGCGGTGGCCCCGACCAGCAGCGCGCTGCGGGCGCCGGTGTGGGTGAGGCCCCGGGTCCGGGCCAGGGCTAGGGCGGGAACACGCAGGGCGATGCCGGCGATGATGGGAACAAGGAGCAACCAGGCGGCCCGGGCCAGCCGCCGGTAGGTGAGCCGGGAGGCGACGAAACGGGGAAAGACAGCGGGATCGTCGAGTTGTTCGGCACCTGCCAACCACGAGGCGCGCCTCTTGGAGTGTTGGCTCTCGGCGGCGGCGGGCAGCACGTCGTTGCGCAGGTGCTGGGCCAAGGGGCTCTCGCCCGGGTTGCGGGCGTCGCAGAACGCCGCCAGGGGGTCGAGGCGGTGGCCGGGCTCGACCTGAACCATCCGGGTCGCACTACCGGTGTCGATGCGGAGGGTGGCGGAGAGGGCGACCTCGCCGCCCAAGGGGCGGGTCACCTCGCTGCGTGCCCCGGCGTGCCAGGCCAGACACGCGTCGGTGGCGCCGGGAAGCACCAGCACCCGCCTGCCGGGTCCGGAGGCGAACGCCCTGGTCGCCTCGACCAGCCGGGGATGGGCGCTCAGCGCGGCCCGTACGGCGCCGACGACGCGCTTGGTCTCACACGCCGGGCCGGTTGGTGCGATGACGAGGTCGCCGTTGAAGACCAGCACGCCTGGTCCGCTCCAGGCCTCGATGGCGCTGACCAGTTCGGCGACGGCCGCCGTCTGGGCGGCTCCGGCGGGTGCCGGGAGTGCCCCCGCCGCGGCCCCCAGCCGCAGGTCGGAGACGACCAAGGCTCGTCCACCGATGCTCACGTCCACCGTGACCTGGTCGGGGACGGAAGTGGTGGTGGGTTCGCTCATGAACTCGTGAAGGGAAACGTGGTCAACGTGGCCTCCCGGCTCGGCCCGTCCACCGCCCTCTACGCTACCCGTCGCCACCGCAGACGTCGGGGCAGAGGAGGCCGGGTTCGTGGGAGCATTGGAAGGTCGGGTTGCTGTTGTCACCGGGTCGTCGAGCGGGATCGGCGAGGCCGTCGCTCGTCGGCTGGCCGAGGAGGGGGCGGCCATCGTCGTCAACTCGGTGTCGTCGGTCGACGCCGGCCAGGCCGTCGCCGCCTCCCTCCCCGATGCCGTCTACGTGCAGGGTGACGTCTCCGATCCCGCCGACGTGGCCCGGATCGTCGCCGCCATCGACCGCTGGGGCCGTGTCGACATCGTGGTCAACAACGCCGGCTACACCCGCCAGGTCGACCATGCCGACCTGGAGGGCGCCGATCTGGCTCTGTGGCAGCGGATCTTCGCGGTGAACGTGTTCGGCTCGTGGCTGATGAGCCAGGCCGTCATGCCCCGCCTCAAAGCCGATGGGGGCGGCTCGATCGTCAACGTGTCGTCGCTGGCCGGGAGCAGGGAGACGGGGAGCTCGTTGCCCTACGCCTGCTCGAAGGCGGCCCTCGACCATCAGACCCGGTTGCTGGCCAAGGTGGTCGGCCCCGAGGTCACCGTCAACGCCGTGGCCCCGGGCCTGATCGACACGCCGTGGACCGCTGCTTGGACGCAACTGCACGAGGCGGTGGCGGCGATGGCCCCGCTGCGCCGGGTGGGGACCCCGGCGGACGTGGCCGAGGTCACCTTCCGCCTGGCCACCATGCCCTACGTCACCGGCCAGGTGCTCACCGTCGATGGCGGCACCCATCTGGTCATCTGATTCCCTATAGAGGATTGGGTGTCGAGAGGCGATTTGGTCGAACCTGTGTTCGCTCTGTCCCGGGTTAGGCGAGAGATGCCTGTTGCGTCACCGGACGCCATCATCAGACAGGAAACCGATCGATCGGAGCGAGGAAGGCGCCCGGGACGGATGCTTCTGGCTGCCGCAGGGGTTGTCGATGCGTTCTATCATGTGCCAGCCGCACGTTCGTTCCCGCCGGGCTTCTCCCGTACTCGTTACCTTCTCATGTCGGCCATGGATGGTTTGCGGGAACCGACGCTGGTCTGCCTTCTTCTCGCCACGCTCATCCTCGTCTACGAGCGCCGGCGGGCCAGTCGTGCTGAGATTGTCACTGGGGTGCTCCTCGGGCTGACCGGCGCGTTGGCCGTCGTGGCCGCCGCTGGGGCTGTCGTTGCTTAGCCGGCGTCGCGCAGATCGTGGATCCGGTTGAGGACGTCTCTGACGGTCCGCCCGAGCCGGTCGAGGGTGTAGACGACGAGCACGTCGCCTTGGCGGAGCCGGTCGACGACGTCGGTGAGTCCGGTCCGCTCGGTGGTCACCACGGACTTTTTGTCGCTGTAGATCCGCTTGGCGGCGATCCCGGCTTTGGCCAGGGCGTCGAGTTGGCGCTCGAGGTCTTGGTGACTGTTGATACCCGGGCGTTAGTTCTGCGCTTTGGGCGTGTCTCAGCTGGGAGGGGAATGCGCCTGCCTCTTGACCATTGGATGGTCCGTCGGGTGGGAGGGCGTCACACCCTCTTCGTAGGTTTGGCGGGGTGATCCTGCATCACTACATGTCCGGGGGCTGGGAGGGCTGGGACGTTCGGGCGGTGCCGTTGATCCCCGACGGCATGCCGATCCTGGTCGATGACGACCTGCGCTTCGAGGACGGGCACGTGTGCAGGGCGGCGACGATGATGAGCCAGTGGCTCCGGGAGCTGCCGGTGAGTGGAGCCCCGAGCCCGCGTACCTGGGAGGCGTACGCGGGGGTGCTCAAGGGGTGGGCGGAGTTCCTGGCGGGCCGCGGTGTCGATGTTTTCGCCGATCGGCAGGAGTTGCGCGACGCCGTGTCGGTCTATGCCGAGCATCGACTGTCGGGCCCGCTGGATGTCCGGTTGCGCCCGGCGAGTTGGAACCTGGTGGTCAAGACGCTCGCCGCCTTCTACGGGTGGGCGGCGGCCGAGGGGCGTGGGGCGTCGGTCCCGTTCACTTACGCCCAGCATTCGGTTATCCGGCCCGACGGGGCGAGGGTGGAGGTGGCCAAGAACCTGGCCACGGTACGCACCGGGAATGCCCACGCGACCCGCAAGTATCTGGAGGGGCCTTACGTCGAGTTGCTGATGAACGCCCTGGCGGGCAACGACGTCTCGGGGGCCAGGGACAGGTTCAGGGGTAGAGAGACGGGCCGGAACGCGGCGGTGATCGGCTTGGCCCTGGCCAGCGGGCTGAGGGCCCG
>JALZAH010000653.1 GCA_030948425.1 Actinomycetota bacterium | reverse complement strand
GTCGAGGTTCGCGCCGTTCCCGGACCGGTCCGGGCCTCTTCGTCGGCCGGGCCCAACCAGCTCCTCTGTGACGGCGCCGCACCGGTTCGCCACGCCGGCGATGTGCTCGATGGCCTCGGGATGCTCGACATCTGGCCACCCCCGGACCGAAGACGGCGTGAAGAGCGCAGTCCTCCCGCTGCCGCCGACGCCGCCGACGGCGTGTTGAAGGCGGTGGGTTGGCAGCCGACCAGCTGTAATCGGATCGTGGAGCGCAGCGGGCTGGCCCTTGGGGCGATCGGTCGTCACCTCGATGAGCTGGAGAGGCAGGGTCGGATCATCCGGGTTGGCGACCAATGGTGCCAGGCACCACCCCGACGATGATGCACCGGCGCCTAGCCCACGCCTAGCCCGAGACGTACCGACCAGGACCCTCGGGCGCGGTCTGGAGCGCTATCAACACTCACCGTGGCCGAGCGGAGGCGCCGATCCCAAGCCGATAACCTGACGAGCAGTGGAGACATTCGGTTGGTCGGGGGGGCCGCAATGCTCCTCGGCGGCCTACGCCGTCGGGAGTTGAATGGCGGCTGACGATCCCGACATGGTCACTGGTGAGCCGGATGCGCTCGCCGACGCTTGGCGCGAATACAAGCAGACCGGTAACCGCGGCCTGCGCGACCAGCTGATCGTCCGCTACGCGCCCGTGGTCAAGTTCGTCGCTGCGCGGCTGGCCCTCGGCCTTCCTCAGAGCATCGACCAGGCAGACCTGGTCAGTTACGGCATGTTCGGGCTCATTGACGCCATCGAGAAGTTCGATACCGGACGCAACATCAAATTCGAGACCTATGCCGTCACCCGGATCAAGGGGGCCATCGTCGATGAGCTGCGATCCATCGATTGGGTGCCGCGCTCGGTGCGGGCCAAAGCCCGGTCCGTGGAGCACGCTCTGGCGTCGCTGGAGTCCAGCTTGCATCGGACGCCGACGGACTTGGAGCTGGCCGAGGAGCTGGGGATGAGCGAGAGCGACCTCCAGCAGATCCTCACCCAGATCTCCTTCGTCGGAATCGTCGCCCTTGATGACGTGGTGGGGGGGTCGGCTCCTGAGCGGGGGGGATCGACCGCGCTGCGTGACACCCTGCCCGACCAGGGAGAAGGTCCGGTTGCGGCCTACGAGGTGGAGGAGATGAAGCAAATCCTGGCCGGGGCCATCAAACGCCTCGGCGACCGGGAGAAGATCGTGCTTTCGCTGTACTACTACGAAGGCCTGACCCTCGCCGATATCGGCAAGGTGCTCGGCGTCACCGAGAGCCGGGTGTGTCAGATCCACACCAAGGCCGTCCTGCAGCTTCGAGCTCGTATCGGGGACGGTGAGCGCGAGTCGGCCTGAGGGGCATCACCGAGGGCCCGAGCCGGGCTCGTCCTTCGGTGCGATACCATCGACGGCATCCCCAACTCTGGGGATCTTGATCAGCCCCTGACACACCCACGGTCGTCGCCTTCGAGGCGATGTACGAGACAGGGGCGGGCGAACAACCGATGGGAAAGTGAGGAACGCGTGGCTGTCGTCACAATGAGACAACTGCTCGAGGCTGGGGTGCATTTCGGCCATCAGACCCGGCGCTGGAACCCCAAGATGAAGCGGTTCATCTTCGGCGAGCGCAACGGGATCTACATCATCGATCTCAATCAGACCCTTCACCGGATCGACACGGCGTACTCTTATGTGCGCGACCTGGTCGCCGGGGGTGGGTCCGTTCTCTTCGTGGGGACCAAGAAGCAGACCCAGGACCCCGTTGCCCGCTACGCCACCGAATGCGGCATGCCGTACATCAACGAGCGATGGTTGGGCGGGATGCTCACCAACTTCAACACCATCTCCGGACGGGTGAAGAAGATGCAGGAGTATGAGCGCATGCGCTCCGCGGGCGACTTCGAGGCCATGCCGAAGAAGGAGGCGCTGATCCTCAGCCGCGAGCTCGACAAGTTGCAGCGCAACCTCGGTGGCATTCGGGGCATGGCCAAGCCGCCAGAGGCCGTGTTCGTGATCGACACCAAGAAGGAGCACATCGCCGTCACCGAGGCCAACAAGCTCGGGCTGCCGATCGTGGCCGTCGTCGACACCAACTGCGACCCCGACCTCATCCAGTACGTCATCCCCGGCAACGACGACGCCATCCGAGCGGGCACGCTGATGTGCCGGGTCATCGCTGACGCCGTCGAGGAGGGCCGGTTCATCGCCGCTCGGCGCGGTGTGGTGAGTGCGGCCATGGTGCCTGAGCCGGCGCCGTTCGATCCCGAGGAGGAGCAGCGCCGAGCCGAGCAGCAGCGTGAAGCTCGCCGTCAGGCGGCGCTCCAAGCCGCCGAGCGTGAGGCCCGTCTTGATGCTCCCCGACAGCCCGCCGATGTCGTACCCGCCGCCTCACTCTCACCCTCCACGGCGCCGGACGCGCCCGGCGTAGCTGCGGTGCCGTCGGCGACTGCGCCGGAGCCCGAGACTGCCCCGGCCGACGCGCCGGTAACCAGCAAGCAGGAATAGAGAGATCATGGCAGACATTTCCGCCCAGGCCGTCAAGGCACTACGGGACTCCACGGGCGCCGGCATGATGGATGCCAAGCGTGCGTTGGTGGAGACCGGAGGAGACCCTGACAAGGCATCCGCGTGGTTGCGCGAGCGCGGCCTGGGCAAGGCCGCCGAACGCTCCGGGCGCGACAACAGCGAGGGCGCGGTGGCCGTGGCCATCAACTCCGACGGGTCCGCCGGGGCGATCGTCGAGCTCAAGTCGGAGACTGACTTTGGAGCCAAGTCACCGCAGTTCGTCTCCCTGGTCAACGACCTGGCGGCGTCCATCGCCGCCGAGGGCGAGGGGGCCGCTCTGGCCAGCCACGCCGATGCCGTCGACGACTTGAAGGTGACCATCAAGGAGAACATCGAGGTTGGTGCTCTCACTCGCTTCGAGGTCCCGGCTGGTCATGTCCTGAGCTCGTATCTGCACGTCCAGAACGGCCGGGGGGTCAACGCCACGCTCGTCGAACTGGATGGCGGCACGGCCGAGCAAGCCCACGATTTGGCCGTTCACATCGCATTCGGTCGCCCCGCCTACCTGACTAGAGATGACGTCCCCGCCGACACGGTGGCCACTGAACGGGCGAACCTGGAAGCCGAGACGCGCAACGAAGGCAAGCCCGAGGTGGCCCTGCCCAAGATCATCGAGGGCAAGTTGACCGGTTGGTTCAAACGGGTCCCTGGTGGGGTCCTGGTCGAGCAGCCGTACGCCAAGGACGACAAGATCAGCGTGGCCAGCAAGCTAGGGGACCTCTCGGTCGTCCGCTTTGCCCAAGCTCTCATCGGGAGCTGATACCGCCCCCTCAGGCCGGGCACTACAGTGGTTGGCTCGTGAGCAAGCCGCCGTGGAAGAGGGTTGTGCTGAAGCTCTCGGGTGAGGCGTTCGCCAGTGATGCCGCCGACGAGGCTATCGACGGGGCGATCGTGGAGCGGATTGCCGCAGAGATCGCCGAGGGTCGTGCCAATACCGACACCCAGATTGCCGTCGTGGTTGGAGGCGGCAACATCTGGCGTGGTGCTACCGGTTCGGCCAGCGGCATGGACCGGGCGAACGCCGACTACATGGGCATGCTGGCCACAGTGATCAACGCCTTGGCTTTGCGTGACGCGCTGGAACGCCATGGCCAACCGACCCGGGTGCAGACCGCTATCGGGATGTCCCAGATCGCCGAGCCCTACATCCGATTGCGGGCCATCCGCCACCTGGAAAAGGGACGAGTGGTGATCTTCGCAGCCGGGACCGGGAACCCGTTCTTCACCACCGATACCGCCGGATCGTTGCGAGCCGTGGAGATCGAGGCCGACGTGTTGTTGAAGGGTACCCACGACACCGAAGGCATCTATGACTCCGATCCTCGTCTGAACCCCGATGCCAAGCTCCTCGACGATGTCACCTTCGACGACTATCTCTCGCAGGACCTGAGGGCCATGGATCTCACGGCGATCACGCTATGTCGCGAGAACTCATTGCCGGTGTTGTACTTCTCCATCATGGCCCCCGGGATGCTGGGTCGCGCACTTCGCGGTGAGCGGATCGGTACGCTGATCCATTAATGGAGGACGACTACACCGAAGCGGTTCTCGCAGACTGCCGGGAGAAGATGGCGAAGGCCGTTGCCCACGCGCAGGAGGAGTTCGGCGCGCTGCGGACCGGCCGAGCCGTTCCTGCGCTCGTCGAGAAGTTGCGGGTCGACTACTACGGCTCTGAGGTTCCCCTGCAGCAGATGGCTGGTATCCAGGTGCCCGAGGCCAAGTTGCTGGTGATCGTGCCCTATGACAAGACCTCCCTGCCAGCGATCGAGAAGGCCGTGCAGAGCTCGGATCTCGGTGTCAACCCCAGTAATGACGGTTCGGTCATCCGCTTGATGTTTCCGCCGCTCACCGAGGAACGCCGCAAGGCGCTGGTGAAGGTGGCCCACGGCAAGGCAGAAGACGGTCGGGTAGCTGTCCGGAGTTTGCGGCGGAGCGCCAGAAAGGACCTGGAAGCCTTTGAGAAAGATGGCGACATCTCCTCTGATGACCTGGAACGAGCTGAGAAGGATCTTGAGAAACTCACCAAGGAGTACGTCGAAGGAATCGACCGCCTACTCCAACACAAAGAACAGGAGTTGCTCGCGGTCTGAGCTGCATCCCGTGCGATCCAGGAGGTTTCTCCAATGAGGGAGCGGAAGAAGAAGAGGAACGAGCGTTCCGAGGACCGACGCTCTCCCGAAGGCGTTCGAATCATCCGTGCCGATGAGGCCGAGGAGGCGTTGGATACCGGCCAGGCTGCCGGGCGCCGGCCGGAGGGAGAACTTCGCTTCGGCGACGTCCCCCCGGCGCCCGAAGGGCCGCGCTCGCCGCACCGATTTCCCCTTCCCGACACCGTCGACCCTGCCGCCGCGCTGCCCCGCCGACCCCTGCCCCCTCCCCGTCGGAGGGTCAGCGACCGCCCAGTCGGGCGACGCACGGCCCGGATCGACCCCGACGCTGCCCATGATCCCCGTCCCTGGGACGAACGGGTACCGATGCCTCCTGCCTCGCTGGCGGCAGATGCCGCTCCCAACGACGAGGTCGCCGCGCCGGGCGAGGAGGTCCCCAACCCCGGGAGCGCAGCCCCGACAGGGGCCTCGGCAAGTTTTGAGTCAGTAGCCGAGGCCGACGAGCCGGGCCGTGAGCCCGACGACAGCCTTCAGCAGGCTGCCTATGATCCGCAGGTGATTCCCCCCCCGTTGGGGTATGACCCGCCGGCCGGCTTCTCCCAGGAGGGGTCCCTGCCGCCGAGCTATGAGCCGCCGCCGATTTTTGACCCGCCGTCGCGCTATGACCCGCCGTCGGGTTATGAAGCGCCGTCGGGTTATGAAGCGCCGTCGACTCTTGAGCCACCGCCGGCTTATGAGCCGCCGCCGACTTTTGATCCGCAGGCCGGATATGACCCGCCGCCGGCCTACGAACCGCAGGCCGCCTACGAACCGCAGGCCGAATTCCCGCTGCCGGGGTATGATCCACAGCCGAGCTATGCGCCGCAGGCGGGTTTTGCAGAGCCGACATATGATGCTCAGGCGGACTATCAGCGGCCCACCTGGGAAACCGATCCCTCTCCGCAGCTCTCCGGTCACGGTGAGCTCGCCCAGCCGAGCGTCCACCAACCCGAGCCCCACGAGTCCCCTGGCCCAGCCCTCGAGGAGGGTCAAGGCGGGTACCCACCCGCCGGCGGCAGGGGGGGCTGGGAGCCGTCACCGGAGTGGCGGGAGTGGCAGGCACCCACCGACGCCACCCGTGCCGAGTGGCCGGCGCCGCCGAGCGGTGCGTCCCCAGACGACTTCGAGCTGTGGCCGGTCGCCCAGGCTGCCCCTGATCCGGCGGCTGTCGAGGGACCCGGAGCCGGGCTGTTGGAACCTCAGCCTTCCTCGAGCAGCGATCCAGCAGCAGACTACGGCCACCAGGACCCGCCCGTTGGTGATGAGCGGACCGAGCACCTGTCGGTTTCCGAATGGGCAGACGCCCGCCAAGATGACCGTGAGGCCGCCCTCGTACCGGATGTCGAAGGAGAGTCCATGCCTGCGCCGCACGATGAACCCGCCGTTCCCGGCGGGCCCTATGACGAGAAAGAGGTTGAGGATCCGCCCAGCCTCGGTCTCTCCGTGGCCCGGGGCTCCACCGAGATGCCCCACTGGACGGACCCACCGACGGGCGAGGTTCCACGGGTCCTCTCCGACGCGTCCGAACCGGAGGGTGACGATCTGAAGGCCTGGCGCGCCCTGGGATCCAATGCCACCCGCTGGCGGGGGGACGGTGATTGGGACGAGGAAGTCGACCTCGGCGATCTGGGTAGCGAGGAGTCACGGGTCGGGGCCATGGACACGTCGCTGTCGGACCAGTCCGACCTCTACTCATTCGACAAGGAGTTCGATGCCCTTGAAGAGGAGCGCTCGGGCGCCCATCGGGCCGTTTCGGCCGATGCCGTCGAGGACCGGGACGACTTCGACGAC
>JALZAH010000652.1 GCA_030948425.1 Actinomycetota bacterium | reverse complement strand
CCTCATCACCCTCCGGTGATAATTAAACACCCTGCACCCCAGCCTCTTCGGCCTGCGCGACGAGGCCCGATTGGTCATGGTCGACGACCACACCGTTGACATCCCGCCCGCCCGCCACATGGTGATGGTCCGCAACGACGACCGCCCCGGGATGATCGGCCTGGTCGGCACGCTGCTCGGCGGCGCCGGGGTCAACATCTCCGACATGGACGTGGGCCGGTCGTCGTCCGGCGTGGCCGCCCTGATGGTCCTGTCCACCGACGAGGCCCTGTCCGCCGACGTGGTGGCCGGGCTGCGCGCCGCCGACGGCATCCTCCAGGTCGCCACCGTCGACCAGGACTGAGCTTCCGTCCACGTCGACCCGCCGCCCGGCCGACCGGCGTTTCGCTACTCCGGCTTCTTCGGGGCCTTCTTGGCCGGTGCCGCCTTTCGGGCGGCGGCGAGGCGGCGTGCGTCCTCGGCGGCCGGCGGCAGCGTCGCCGGCTCCGATGGTGACTTCTTGGCCGCCTTCTTGACGGGAGCGGACTTCTTGACCACCGACGCGCCAGCCGCGGGCGGAACATTGAGCGTAGGGGCCTCGGCCGGAGGCGCCGGGGCCACCGGCGCAGGCTCGACCGACGCAGGCTCGACCGGCGCTGGCTCGACCGGCGCAGGCCCGGGAGGAGCTGAGCCTGGGGCGCCGTCGGGGGGACCGACAGCGGGGGGGAGGTCGGAGTCGACGCTCCGGTGCTTCTCGATGACTTCCTGGAGCATCACCGGCTTGACCAGCTCCGGCTCGGGCGACACCCGGGGAGAGGGGGGGGGCGGGGGCGGCGTCGCCCAGTCGTCGGAGGGCCGGCCGAGCTCGCCCGCCGCCTTCCGGCCCTGGACCAGCTTGACCACGGCCACGACGATGCCGCCCACCAGGCCCAGCCGGACACCGCGGCGCAACCACCTTCGAATCATCCGTCGACCCTACTTGACGACGCGCCGCCCAGGCTGTCATTCTCGACGGTAGATGTCCCGCCTGACGAACACCGCGCCCACTCACAGCACCCTGCTCCTTACCTAGCGGCGGGCGCCTGCCGGTGCTCGCCTTCGCCTCTCGACCTTCGGGCCGGGAGGTTTTTTCTTTTCCGGAACCCTTTCTCCCGACCATCCGCCCGGAGGCGTCAAATGAACCCCGATCCCGCCAGCCCGAATGCCCAACCCCAGCAGGCCGAGCAGCCGCCGCAACCGGAGTCCCAGCGACTCGTCATCTTCGATACCACGCTGCGCGACGGCGAGCAGTCGCCGGGCATCTCGCTCGACGCGGCCGAGAAGCTGGAAATCGCCGAGCAGTTGGCCCGCCTCGGGGTGGACTACATCGAGGCCGGGTTCCCCGTTGCCAGCCAGGGCGACTTCGAGGCGGTGCGCACCATCGCCCGCACCGTGGGCGGCCCGGCCATCGCCGGGTTGTCGCGCACCCAGGTGACCGACGTCGACCGCTTCTGGGAGGCGCTTCGCGACGCCGAGCGGGCCCGCATCCACGTGTTCATTTCCACCAGCCCCCAGCACATGGAGCACATGCTGAAGATGGACCGGGCCCAGGTGCTCGCCGCCACCTGCAGCGGGGTGGCCCGCGCCGCCGGGCACACCGCCGACGTCGAGTTCAGCCCCCAGGACGCCACCCGCACGCCGTTGGACTTCATGCTCGAGGTGCTGCAGGGCGCGGTCGACAACGGCGCCACCACTCTGAACATTCCCGACACTGTCGGCTACGGCATCCCCTGGGACTTCGGCGCCCTGATCCAGTACATCCGCCGCGAGGTCAAGGGCGACTACCTGACGTCGGTCCACTGTCACAACGATCTCGGCCTGGCCACGGCCAACTCCCTGGCCGGCGTGCAGGCCGGCGCCCGCCAGATCGAGGTGTGTGTCAACGGCCTGGGCGAGCGGGCGGGCAACGCCGCCCTCGAGGAGGTGGTCATGGCGGTGAAGATCCGAGCCGACCAGTTCCCCGGCCTCCACACCGGCGTTCAGACCGAGGAGCTGGCCCGGACCAGTCGCCTGGTCAGCCGCCTGACCGGGTACCCGATCCAGTACAACAAGGCGGTGGTGGGTCGCAACGCCTTCGCCCACGAGTCCGGCATCCACCAGCACGGCGTGCTGGCCGACCGCAGCACCTACGAGATCATCGACGCCAGCGCCGTGGGCCAGGTCGGCAGCCAGATCGTGTTGGGCAAGCACTCCGGCCGCCACGCCTTCTCCGACACCTTGGTCAAGATGGGCATCAACATCGCCGGCGAGGCGCTGGACTCGGCCTTCACCCGGTTCAAGGAGCTGGCCGACCGCAAGGTCGACCTCACCGACGCCGACCTGGAGGCCATCGTGGCCGAGGAGGTCGGCGAGCGCCTCGAGGACACCTTCTCCCTGGAGTCCCTCGAGGTCAGCGGTGGGACCGTGGGCGTACCCAGGGCCTCCGTCGTCGTGCTGCGCAGCGGTGACAAGATGGAGGCGTCGGCCGAGGGCGACGGCATGATCGACGCCGCCTGCAAGGCGATCAAGGCAGCGACCGGCGTCGACGGCACCCTGACCGGCTTCAACGTATCTGCGGTGACCGGTGGAGTCGACGCCCTGGGCGACGTGATCGTCCAGCTCGAGGCGGGCGGCGTGCGGGTCTCGGGTCGGGGCGTGTCGACCGACGTGGTGGAGGCCTCGGCCCGGGCGTACCTGAGCGCGGTCAACAAGGTCATGCGGGTGCAGGCCCGCGCCGAGGTCCGCCACGGCGAGGTCGGCCCCTGAGCCGGCCGCGGCGTTGCGAGGGAGCGATTGGCGGGTGAAAGTCGGACCCGATGGCCGTAGAATGGGGGTGGACGCGGGTTGAGCATCGCAGCCCCGAAGCCCGAAGCCTCCGAATCAGGAGACCTGGTTGACCAGCTCCATCGCCGCACCCACCAGCGCTCGTCTGGAGGATCCGCCGATGCCCGACCACGCCGTCGATCCGGGGAACCAGTTCGCGGTCGAGTGGCAGGTCGTGGAGCGGGTCCCCCGGTATCCCGACCCCCAGCCGGTCGAGAGCTGGGAGTTCTCCTGAGCTGACGAGCCGCGGACGGGAGCGCCGATCAGGCCAGCCCGAGGGCGTCGACCAGGCGGTCGACGTGGTCGCTGAAGATCCCGTCGATGCCCATCCGGTGGAGCTCCTTGATCATCCGCTCGTGCTGGGCGTCCCAGCCGAAGGCGAAGCGCCCGAAGCGGTGGAAGAGCGTGGTGAGACCACCGGTCCACTCCGTGTAATGAAGATTGACGGCGTCGATACCGGCGGCCGACAGCTGCGCCGCCCGCCGCTCGGGCCCCTGGTGCATGTGGCGCAGCTTGGTGGTGTCGACGAGGCGCACGTCGGCCAGGTCCTTGCGCCAGCCACTCAAGACCTCCCAGTCGGGGAAGCAGAGCCACAGGCGGCTGGTGGCGTCCGCCCCGGCGGCCCGGGCGACGTCGACGACGG
>JALZAH010000627.1 GCA_030948425.1 Actinomycetota bacterium | reverse complement strand
GCCTCGCTCGGCGGCGAGGCAGCGCGACCCCGGCGGGACATTCCCCGGGCCATCGTCGCCACCGTGCTCATCATCGGCGTGTTCTATGTCGTTGTCAGCGCCATCGAGATCATGGGCTTCGGCACGTCGAAAGCGGGGTTGAGCAACTTCGCCAACTCCCCGGCCCTGCTCGGCACCCTGGGCCAGGAATACGTGGCCAAGTGGTTCGGGGACCTGATCATTGCCGGAACCGTGGTCAGCGCCTTCGGCTGCAGCATGGCCTCATGCGTGGGCGCGTCCCGTCTGATCTTCTCGTTTGCCCGCGACGGACTCGCTCCCGGCCATCCCGTCGCCCGGTTGTCGACACGCTATGGCACCCCGGCGGTGGCCGTGGGCGTCGTCATCACCGTGGAGCTGGTGATCGAGATCATCCTCGGAGCAGTGGTCGGAACCAAGCCGCTCAACGTCTTCGCCTGGTCCGGCACCATCGCCACGTTCCTCATCATCGTCGCCTACGGCATGGTCACGGTCGGGGCGGCGGCATTTTTGTTCGTAGCGCCGCGCCTTCGCGGTGAGCCCATGGAGGCCCGGGCGGTCGAGGTCATCCTGCCCCTCGCCGGGGTGGCCCTGTTGATCTACACCCTGTACCGCAACGTGGTGCCCTACCCGAGCGGCGCCGATGCCTGGCTTCCGGTGGTCGCCGGCATCTGGCTGCTGATCGCTCTCGTGGGTGTCGTGGTGGCACCGTCGTTCAGCCGCCGCCTGGGACGGCAACTGGTGACCGACGAGGGATTGGAGGTGGCGACGCCATAGCCCGCTGGGGCCGCGACATCGTCCAAGGCCGCGACATTCCTGAACGCCGTCCGCTCAGACGGGCATGTGGGTCAGGTACCAGTCCAAGAAGGCGTCGACGGATCTCGACCACGGGTGACAACGGGTCCGGCCGGTAGGCCCGGGAGCACACACCGGCAGAGTTGTTCGCGCAAAGCCTCCACTCCTGCTCGCAGGTGCCCACGGCAACGGCCCGGTTGAGAATGACGACCGGTGCGGAATCAGGCGAGGATGCGGACGGGGATCTGGCGTGGTCCGCGCACCTGTCCGGCTGACCAGGTGACCCGAGCGGGATCGACCAGCTCGAAGTTCGGGTAGCGCTCCATCCACTCGGAGAGCGCTATGCGCAGCTCCATGCGAGCCAGGTTGGACCCCAGGCAACGGTGAATGCCGAGCCCGAAGGCGGCGTGGCGGTTGTCCTCACGGTCGAGGATGACCTGGTCAGCGTGTGCGAACACCTCGGGGTCGCGATTTGCCGACGGAAAGGGCAGCAACAGCCAGTCTCCCTCGCGCAGGAAGCGGCCCTGGAACTCGAAATCCTTGGCCACCATGCGGGCCATGGTGACCGGCGCATAGGCCCGCAGGAGCTCCTCCACCGCCGTGGGCAGGAGATCGGCCTCGGTGGCCAAGCGGTGACGGTCATCGGGGTGGCTGCCCAGATGCCACAGGGCGGAGCCAATGGCCGACCAGGTGGTATCGATCCCGGCGATCATCAACAGCACCATGGTGCCCCGCACGTGCTCGGGGGCCAGCTTGGTGCCGTCCAGCTCGGCGGCCAAGAGGAAGCTGGTCAGGTCATCCCGTGGCCGGGCCTGATGGTCGGCGATCTGGGCGTCGATGTAGGCATCGATCTCGCCGCCGGCGATCTGCTCCTGACGGGCCTCGGGAGATACGCTGACGTCTTCGAGGACCATCCGGATGAACCGGCGGAAGATGTCGGCGTCCTCTTGGGGAAATCCCAGCATCCCGATGATCACCTTCAGGGGGATGTGCTGGGCGTAGTCGAGGGCGGCGTCGAACTCGTGGCAGCCGTCGACCTCGTCGAGCAGCTGGCGGCACAGGTCCCGGGTCAGCGGTTCGAGGGCGGCAATGGCCTTGGGCGCGAACGCAGGCAGCAGCAACCGGCGGGCCAGGGCGTGGAACGGCGGGTCGGAGGTGATCGGGGGAGCCAGACCGATGGGCGCAGGGAGATCCTCGGGCCCGGGACGGACCTCGGAGACCACGACGGTGCGCGAGGTGAAGTGCTCGGTGTCGTAGGCCACGGCGGCCACATCGGCGTGGCGGACCGGCAACCAGGTACCCCCGTAGCGGGCGGTGTGGGCCAGCGGGCAGGCCTGGCGAAGCTCATCCCAGATCGGGTACGGGTCACTGACCCACTGAGGATCGGTGTGATCGAAGTCGGTCGCCCAGTCGAGCACCGGCGCACGCCGACCCTCTTCCCCACCAGTGACGGTCATCGTCTATTCCCCCGTGGTGATTCCCCCGTGGTGATGGCGTGCTCGGGGCAGTTGGCCGCAGCCAGGCGGGCCTTGTCCTCCATGCCGGGGGGCACCGCGCCGGCGTTGCGCTCCACCGCGTTGCCCAGCTCGTCGACATCGAAGACCTCCGGCGCCAGGTCGTAACAGCGGCTGTGCCCCTGGCAGCGTTCCCGATCGACGTGCACCTGCATGTGGCCTCCCCCGTGTCCCGAAGCGTAGTGGTCCCCAGGTGCGCTGCGCGACAGCGGGGCGGCGTGTCTCCCTCCGCCCCGAAGGACACCACGGTGAGGCCGGCGGCAAACCTGTGCGGCGATGCCGCAGATGACGGGCGAACCTAGCCGTCGTAGCCGAGGACGTCGAAGGCCAGCTCCGCCCGGCACCTCCCCCCGGTCTGGCCGGCGAGTTGAGATCCTGTGGCCCGCCGGGCCCGCCGGCCCGCAGACCAGGCAGCGGGCAGGTGAGAAGCGTTGGGACCGGCGATCTCAGATACGCATCCATTCTGTGTTGGGAAAAAGCGCACCGGTGCGCTTTTTCGCAACACAGTTAGCCGACCTCACCAGTTCCGTTTGATTGCTTCCGCCGGCGGTCCGGCCCTGGGGCGGTCCGGCCCTGGTGCGGAGCGGGCGATCCGGAGCGGGCGACACCGGAGCAGTGCCCTCGCCCCGCGCCTCAGACGGCCGCTGGGCCGGGGCCGGCTTCGCTACGGTCGACCAATGCGCACTCCGGCCGAGGAAGAGATCACCCGAGCCGCTCACGCCATTCTCGGCGGCGGGCCCGTTCCCCGCTCGGTCCTGGTCGAGCGGCTGGCCGCCCAAGGGGCCCTCGATCCCCTCCGCGACGAGGGCGTCGATGACGCCGAGCTGGGCATGGTGATCACCGAGGAGATCCTCGGTGACGAGATTTGGGTCACCACCGACGACACCGTGTTCCTCGTCGACACCCTGACCGACGGCATGGTGCTCACCCACCGTTTGACCGACCAGGAGCTCGGCGCCGGGGTGGTGGCCATCAACCCCGACCTCGAGGTGCTCGACTGGGACGAACCTGACGGGCTCGACATCGTCGGCGGCGGGGGCCGGCTGACCAGCCGACCCCTCGACGACAGCCTCGACGACAGCACCGGCTCGTTTGCCGGGCCCCACGGCTGGCTGGGCGGGTTCGCCGCCGGCGACATGGTGGCCTTCCGTCGCCACGGAGCGTCGGTGGAGGTCGTCCTCGCCGGTGAACTGGCGGACGGCCAGTGCGAAGTCGACCGCCTGGCCGCCACCGTCGCCGGTCGCATCCGGGCCGGTGAGGGAGAGGAATCATCGCCGCTCCTGCTCGATGCCCTGGCCGTCGACCAAGAAGCGTTCCGCCATCCCGTGGACCCTCTCGGCGAGCTGTTGGAGCGGGCCGGGCTCGAACGGCGCGGGTTCACCTTCGGCCCTCGGGGTCAGACGTGGTTCACCCACGCCGAGCGCTTCCAGCAGCGACGCCGACGGGAGATCATCGAAGCGTGGGACTTCGACACCTGCTGCGTCAAGGCATTCGACGTCGTTGACGCCGCGTTCAGACGCTTCGTTGACGACCGCCATGCCGAGATCGACGCTGCGGCCCTGACCGACAGTGTGGGGCACAGCGCGGTGGGTCTGGCCTTCGCCGACTATCTGCAGTCCGGTACGTCCGCCCGGCGGCGACGCTTGGCGGACTTCGCTGCGGACCTCGTCGAGCGGGCGCCGGATGGTGCCGACGCCGCCCCGGCCTGGTTGCTGGCCGGCTCCGCCGCTGACGACGGGGGAGACGTCATCGCCGCCGAGGCCCACGTCGGCACCGCCCGTCGCCTGGACCCGGACTACGGACCGGCGGCCGCCGCCCTGTCCCGCTACCAGATCGACCGCAGCGATGTCTCCGGCGCCATCGCGTCGCTGCGCCACCCCGACCTCGACCCCGAGGGTCCGGTCTTGGCCTACCTCCTCCACCTCGATCGTCCCTACCGGGTGGCCGGCCGCAACCAGGCCTGCCCGTGCGGTTCAGGACGAAAGTTCAAGCAGTGCTGCGTGCGGAACCGATCGGTTCCCCTGGCCGGACGGACCGGCCTGTTGTCGTTCAAGCTCTCCCTCTTCGCCAGCCGGCCCGAGCACAGCGACTCGAGGCTCCTCTTGGCTGAGACGGCCGTCGACCCGGAGGATCCCGATCCTTCTGCCAGCGCGCAGCGGCTGGCCGTCGACTCGATGATCGTCGACCTGGCGCTCTGGGAGGGAGGTTTGGCGGACCGCTACCTCGAGGAGCGGGGTGCTCTCCTACCCGCTGACGAGCTGGAGTTGCTGACCCGATTCGTCGACGAACCCCGACGGCTGTGGGAGATCACCGCTGTCGACGAGGGCGCCACATTGGACCTGCGGGAAACCAAGACGGGCGAAAGGCTCAGCGTCGATGAGCACGCCGGCTCGATCGGCCGACAGATCGGCGAGTTTCTCCTGGCCCGGGTGGCCCGCCTCGAGGGGGTCAATCAGCTCCTGGGGTCGGTCATGGACGTGCCTCTCCGAGTGCGCCCCTCCCTCATCGAGGTTCTCGACGACGACCCCGGCGGCGGGGCGCTGGCGGCCTGGTACGGCGCCGCCATCGCCGCACCCCGGCTGGCCAACCGCGAGGGTGAAGCGATGATCTTGTGCAGCGCCGCAGTGACCACCGACCAGCCGGCGGAGGCCATCCACTCCGTGCTCGACCAGATCCTCGACCCCGAGGACGACGACACCTGGACGGAGGTGTGGAGCGAACCGGGCGGCGACCGGCTCGTCCGGGGCACCGTCCGCCTCGACGGTGACCGCCTCCTGCTCGAGGCCAACTCGGAGGTCCGCATCGAGCGGCTGTTGGACGCCGTGACCGGGGTACTACCCGACGCCCGGATCACCGCCGACGAACGGATCAACGCCCGGGACCTCATCACAGCCGGTGGAGACGGCCGGCCGCTTCCAGCCCCCGGCCCCCTCCCGGCCGGGATTCACGAGGCCGTCGACCAGCTGATCCAAGGCAAGGAGATCGACTGGCTCGACGAATCGATCCCTGCCCTGGCCGGCCTCACCCCCCGCCAGGCGGCCGAGGACCCGACTCGTCGGGAGGATCTGGAGTCCGTGCTTCGCGAGATGGAGCCGGCGGCCGGGGCGGTCGGGGGACAGGGGTTCGACCCTCGGCGGATTCGCCGACACCTCGGCATGTAAGGCACCTCGAGGTCAGTCCTCGACGCGAGAGGCCCTGGGCCTTCAGATAGGGACCGGGAGAACGATTAACTGGGACGGAAATGAATTGTCGCACCGCCCGGGAGGCGATGACCGCGCTGATGGTCGACGACCGGGCACCCGGAATCGACCGTCGCCAGCTCGAGGAGCACCTGGGCACCTGCGACGAGTGCGCCCTACCCCCCTCACTGGTCGGTACGCCCACCAAGCGGGACTCCCGGCACCCCGGGTTGGGGTGGCTGCTCGGGGCGGTGGCCATGCTGATCGCCGCCGTCATCGCCGCGCCGTTTTTGTACTTCCACGTTGTTGACGGTAAAGCCCCGGCGGCTCTGACGCTGCCGGTCAGCCATGGGTCATCCACCGGACCCCTCGACGGCACCTGGAAGGTCGCCAAGGGGTCCGGAGTCGACTACCGGATCGGCGAGATCCTCTTCGATCAGAACCACACGGCCGTCGGCCAGACAACCAGGGTGACCGGAAGCATGGTCATCGCCGGGTCCACCGTCACCGCCGCCCACGTCAAGGTGGACATGGGGTCGATCAAGAGCGGTAACGCCGGGCGTGACACGGTCTATCGGGACCATCTCCTCGACACGTACTCCCACCCCGACGCCGACTTCACCCTGGTCCGACCCCTCGAGCTGAACCTGATCCCGACCAATGGGGCGATAATCACCGAGCAGGCCACCGGTTCGCTGAGCTTGCGGGGTGTGACCCGGGCGGTGACGTTCCCACTGCAAGTCAAGCGGGACGGGGCCGGCATCGCCATCGCCGGGAGCCTGCCGATCCGGTTCGGCCTGTGGCACATCCCCGATCCCAGCTTTGCCATCACCAGGGTCGCCAACCAGGGGACGATCGATCTGGTGCTCGCCTTCTCGCGCTCCGGGTGATTCCCACACCCAGTCGGGTGAGCCCAGCCGGTGGCCGGCGCTCGGCCCGGTCTGTCAGGGGTCGAGGCCCTTGAGGACGGCGGCGGCGACGATGGCGTACACGACGTGGGGGATGATGTCGCTGACCCAGTCCTTGGCGGCCCAGGTGCGGGGATCGGTGATACCGAGCACCGTCATCGGCCCGTTGGTTCCGGCCAGGGCCCCGACGCTGGCCGCCACCACGGTAACGGCCATGGGGGGTCGGAATCCCGCAGCCCGGGCCAGGCCGAGCACGGCACCGACGCCCACACCAGCTACCAGGCCGGTGAGCGGGGCCAGGCCCTCGACCCGGTTGGCGCGGGTGTCAGCGCGTCCGGGGATCGACAGGTGGGCCTTCTCCGAGAGCTTCTCGACGGTGTCCTCCGGTGTGCTGCTCGTCGGCCGGCCCCGAAAGGCCATGTCCAGGTAGGTGGTGGCGTTGAGCGCCGTGGTCCCAGCCGCCCCGGCGGCGGCCCCAACGAGCAGTCCGCGCCTCCCATTCATCACGAAACCATCCGATGTCCGATGTTCGTCCGTGTATCCATGGTCGCTGGACCTACCCGGCGATCCTCATCCGCCACACACGTCGGAGCTGAAACCTTTCAGGTCGACTTGCGTTCCGCTTCGAACAACGGAGGCGCGGCGCCTCGCCCGAAACCCCAGGTGACCCGGCCCAGACGCTCGCTCCGCTCCGGCCCGCTCGGTCTGAGGCGGTACTGATCGACCAGGACACCCGCTGGGTCTTGGCCCTGATTCAAGGCCAGGCAGGGTCGCACGTAGGCGCAGTGCTGGCACTGCTCGTCTGAGGGGTTGGGGGCGGGGAACAGATTGGGATCGACCATGGTGACCGCCTCTCTGCTCAACCTGGAAGCGGCCGCCTCCGTCTCCAGGTTGGTGCGGCGGATCCAGGTGCGGCGAAAGCCGGGACCCTCCTCGACCTCGGTGCGGGGCGCCGACTCCGGCTCCGCGGCGGCCGCCGAGACTCGGCGATGCTGAGGGAAGGAACGACCTCCGCCACTCCCTTCGCTCTGGGCCACGCGTCGCTCCGTTCGAGGGCGCCCCGGGCCCGACGGCCATGACGAGCCGTCATCGGCGTGCAGCCGCAGCTCGTTGTCGATCGTCCCGTTGATCGTCATCCCCAGATAGAAGTGCTCCCAGGCCCAACAGGCGGCGATCGACTCTTCGTCAAGCTCCAACTGCTCCGGCGAAGTCCATCGGTCGACCACCCGGTGGCGAAGGACCCAGTAGGCGTCGAACTCATCGATGACGAGAGCATCGATGCGTCCGACATAGAGCACAGCGCCCGCCCTGTCGGTGGGCAGTGAGCTGCCGGGGCACGCCGGGTCGGGGATCTGGGCCTCGAACTCGGACTCGACTCGGACCGGTGCGAAGTGGTCGATCGAAGCCGCCCAGTCAACGTAACGCTCCACCATGGTGCGGCCTTCGTCGCTGGTGCGGTGCCATGCGTTCGCCTCACTGTCGGTGAGCGACCGCTCCGAGGTGACGAGGTCGTGTTGGTCCCTCAACGACCGGTCGAAGCCCTTGATCACCAGCGGTCGCACGATCACCGCCGGCCAGTCCCACATGCCCGGGAAGTAGTAGATGGCGAGAGCGTCCTTCACCGCCCGGTTGAGATCGACCATCCCGGACCGGGCGTTGGCTTCGAGGTTCATCCGGTTGGGGGAGCTGAAGTCCCAACGACGGCGGCAGCCCCTAAATGCCGCCCGCTCGTCAGCGCTGATGTGATGGTCCACCGTCCGCTCCTCTGCCGTCAGTGGTGATCAGGCCAGTTCGTCGAGCGGCCACCGGCAGCGGTCGCCCCCCAGCATGGACTCAATCTCGGCCAGGGGAGCTGTGACCAGACCCTCGGTTACCTCCGTGCGAGTCACGCGCTCACCCCCCAGGTCGAGCCGCCGGTCGCTTCCGTGAGCAGGATAGCCTCGCCGGCCGAGGAGGGGACCATGGCCGCAGGCACCACCGCCCGGTTGCTGCTCAGCTGCCCCGACCAGCGGGGCCTGGCCGCCCGGGTCGCCGACTTCGTATGGCGCCACGGCGGGGATGTCACCCACGCCGACCAGCACACCGACGAGCCGGCCGGGGTGTTCTTCCAGCGGGTGGAGTTCCGCCTCGACGATGTCGACTTGGGACGCAACGAGCTCGAGGAGCGCTTCGCAATCCTGGCCCGGGCATGCGCCATGGCCTGGCGGGTCCGTTACTCCGATGAGACCCGGCGCATCGCCGTGCTGGTGTCGCGCCATGGTCACTGCCTCTACGACCTTCTGGCCCGCTGGCGGGCCGGGGAGCTGCCCTGCGAGGTGGCGGCGGTGATCAGCAACTGGCCCGATCATGCGGACGTGGCCGGCTACTTCGGCATCCCGTTCCACCATCTGGCGGTCAGCGCCGAGACCCGGGTCGTCCAAGAGTCGGCTGTCATCGACCTGCTCGCCGGCTACCAGGTCGAGGCGCTCGTCCTGGCCCGCTACATGCAGATCCTCTCGCCGGCGATCATCGATCGCTATCGCCACCGGGTGATCAACATTCATCACTCCTTCCTGCCCGCCTTCGCCGGCGGTCGTCCCCACCTGCAGGCCCACGAGCGGGGCGTCAAGCTCATCGGGGCCACCGCCCACTACGCCACCGCAGAGCTCGACGAGGGTCCGATCATCGACCAGGACGTGACCAGGGTCAGCCATCGCGACTCGGTGGAGGATCTGGCTCGCAAGGGCAGAGACCTCGAGACGGTGGTGTTGGCTCGGGCCGTTCGAGCCCATCTCACCGATCGGGTCCTGGTCTACGGGCACAAGACCGTGATCTTCGACTGATCGAGCGGTCTTCGACCGATCGGCGACGCTGGTGGGTCGGCCTCACCGAAGGCAGATCTGGTGGTCCCGCACCGGTCGGTCGGTTGGCCACGCCTCGCTCCTAAGATGCCCCGCTCGTAGGATGCCCAGCTCGCAGGACGCCTCGCTCGTCGGACGGCGAGCCGTGCCCGGGGCACTGGCCCGTGAACGGACGAGGAGCTCGTGGTGACCGCAACCGAACCTGGCGACACGGACTCCGGCGACACGGACTCCGGCGAAACCACGAGTTTCGCCGGACTGGCCCTGCGCCCCGAGCTGGTCCGGGCCCTCACCAAGTTGGGTTATGAGGAACCGACGCCCATCCAGCGCGCCGCCATCCCGCCCATGCTCGAAGGTCGGGATCTGCTCGGCCAGGCGGCGACGGGAACGGGCAAGACCGCGGCCTTCGCCCTACCCGTGCTTGAGCACCTGGGCGAACGGGGGCGGGAACCGGTAGCTCTCATCCTGGTACCCACCCGGGAGCTGGCCGTCCAGGTGTCGGAGGCCATGCACCGCTACGGCCGGGAGCTCGGTGCCCGGGTGCTGCCCATCTACGGCGGTGCTCCCATCGGTCGTCAGCTGCGGGCTTTGGACAATGGCGTCGATGTGGTGGTGGCCACCCCCGGCAGGGCGCTCGACCACATCAATCGGGGAACCCTCCACCTCGGCCGCCTGGCCACGCTCGTTCTCGACGAGGCAGACGAGATGCTCGACATGGGCTTCGCCGACGATCTCGAGTCCATCCTGGCGGAGACGCCGAAGAGCCGCCAGACAGTGCTGTTCTCCGCCACCCTCCCGGCCCGCATCGACGGCATCGCCCGCCGCCACCTGCGCGACCCGGTGCGGATTGAGATCTCCTCCGAACCGTCGGCGGCCGACGACACCCCGCTCATCCGCCAGAGCGCCTACATCGTGCAACGGGCCCACAAGCCGGCGGCACTGGGCCGAGTTCTCGACGTCGAGTCGCCCACCGCCGCTCTGGTGTTCTGCCGGACCCGTGACGAGGTTGACCGCCTGACCGAGACGCTCAACGGCCGGGGCTATCGGGCCGAGGCTCTCCACGGGGGCATGAGCCAGGAACAGCGGGACCGGGTCATGGGTCGCCTCCGCTCGGGCGCCGCCGAGCTGCTCATCGCCACCGACGTCGCCGCCCGCGGCCTCGACATCGACCAGCTGACCCATGTCGTCAACTACGACGTGCCGTCGTCGGCTGATGCCTACGTTCATCGCACCGGCCGGGTCGGCCGGGCCGGCCGGGAAGGGGTCGCAATCACCCTGGCCGAGCCCCGCGAGCACCGGATGCTCAAGACCATCGAACGGGCCACCAAGCGCAGGATCGTCATTGAAAAGGTGCCGACCGTCGCCGACCTGCGGGCCCGGCGCCTCGACGTGACCAGGGCCGCCATCCGCGAGACCATCCTGACCGACGACCTCGACGGTTTCCGATTGATGGTCGAGTCCCTGGCCGACGAGTTCGACGTGATGGAAGTGGCGTTGGCCGCCGTCA
>JALZAH010000621.1 GCA_030948425.1 Actinomycetota bacterium | reverse complement strand
CCCGTCGGCGAGCTCGACGCGTTCACGGTCAGCAAGTTCCGCCAGGCCCTCGCCGAGATGGCCTCCAGCCACCGGCTGCTGATCGACATGTCCGGCGTGCCCTTCGTCGACTC
Organism: Actinomycetota bacterium; assembly: GCA_030948425.1. GTDB lineage: Bacteria > Actinomycetota > Acidimicrobiia > Acidimicrobiales > Palsa-688 > JALZAH01. The sequence continues at coordinate 1,941 of JALZAH010000621.1, read as the reverse complement.
GGCCGGCCTCGGCGCCCTCATCGGCGGCATCCGCCGGGCCCGGGAGCTGGGTGGCGACGTGGCCGTCGCCTGCAACCGGCCCACCCTCGTCCGTCTGCTCCGTACGACCGGTTTCGACAGGATCGTCACCGTCGCCGACACCATCGAGGAGGCGGCGGCGTCGTTCGCGGAGGGGGACACCGGGGCGGAAGGCCTGGCCTGAGCGCTCCGGGCCGGAGGCCCTGGCCCGCAGTGCCAGGCTCAGTCGCCCTCGAGGAGGGCCCGACCCACCTCGCTGAGGCCGCCCATGTCGTGCACCTCGCCGACCAGCATCGGGACCCGTATCACCGGTGTCCCCGGGAGGCGTCCGGCCAGGGAGCCGATGTGGTGCTCCTCCCGCTGGGCGACCCCGTCGAGCTCGCTGAGGTTGGTGATCAGATCGGCCAGCGGACCCGGGTCGGCGGCGAGGGCGGGAACGGCGCCGAAGCGGGGGAGCACCCGGTTCATGATCAGGGCGGCCACGGGCATCTTGGTCTCCCGCAGCCGGTCGGCGAAGAACGTGGCCTCGTCGACGGCATTGCGGCGGGGGGCGGCGACGACCACGAACGCCGTCCCCGTCCCCGCCAGCAGCGTCTCCATCTTGCCGGCCCGGTCCCGGAACCCCTGCTCCATGCCCTCGAAGGCGGTGAAGAAGGCGATGGCATCCCTGACCACCTCGCCGCCGACGACCCGGGAGATGGTGCGCAACAGCATCTGGGTGGCCACGTTGACTGCCCTCAGGCCGGCTCTGGTGGGCGTCATGAGGACCCGGAAGAACCGGTTGTTGAGGAAACGCATGAGCCGGTTCGGGGCATCGAGGAAGTCCAGGGCATGGCGAGTGGGCGGGGTGTCGACCACCACCAGGTCGAAGCGACCATCGTTGTGGAGGGCGTAGAGCTTCTCCATGGCCATGTACTCCTGGGTGCCGGACAGGGCGCCGGAGATGTTGCGGTAGAAGCGGTTGGCCAGGATGGCCTGGGCCTGCGCAGGGTCGGATGCGTTGGTGCTGACGATGGCGTCGAAGGTGGCTTTGGTGTCGAGCATCATGGCCCACAGCTCCCCGGGTCCCTCCCAGTTGCTCTCCACCTGATGGGGGTCGTTGCCCAGCTCGGCGATGCCAAGGGCGTCGGCCAGGCGCCGGGCCGGGTCGATGGTGACGACACAGGTGCGCCGTCCTCGGCGGGCCCCGGCGAGGCCGATGGCGGCGGCCGCCGTCGTCTTTCCCACACCACCGGGACCGGCGCAGACGATGATGTCGCGCTCGGCGATCAGGGTGGCCAGGGTGGCGCTCATGACGGGCTGCTCTTCATTGGGCGATGGAGTCGATGGCGGCCACACCGATGGCCATGGCGTCGGACAGGGCGGAGACCTCGGCCGGTCCGAGCTCGGTGGTGAACTGCAGGGGCAGATCGATCTGGGGCAACGGGAGCTCGTCGGCCAGCCGACGGATCTGAGCGGCCTGGAGCTCCTGGCGCGTCCGACGGAACTGGGCGGCGGCAGCCAGGGCGTCGATCTCGTCGGAGCTCAGGTGGGCCCCGCCGGCGGCCACGGCTCCGGCCACGTCGGTGGGCAGGTCGAGGCTCGGATAGCTCCCGTTGACCACCACCGGGGCCAGTTGCACCCCAGCGCGGTCCTCGAGATGGAATGCGGTCTCGATGACCTCGTTGACCGGTGTCTCCTCAGGGAGGGTGACGAGGAGCACCTGACAGCGCTTGGGGTCGGAGAGGAACTCGATGACCTCGGCGGACTGGGTTCCGATGGGACCCACGTTGACGGCATCGAGCAGACCGTGGGCACTGGCCAGGAAGGTGACGGCGTGGCCGGCTGCGGGGGCGTCGACGACGACGAAGTCGATGGCGCCGGCAACGCCCTCGGCCTTGGCCTGCTCCATCTGCTTGACCTTGCCGAGAACCAGGATGTCCT
>JALZAH010000612.1 GCA_030948425.1 Actinomycetota bacterium | reverse complement strand
CGTCGGTGACAGTGCGCACCCGGAGTATTCAAGCACCTGCTTGATCAAGCGTCAACTAGAACAGTGCCATCCTTCGCGCGAACGACTGAATCTACGACGACTGAAAGCTCGTCATGGTCGACTCGTTTTTGCGGGGTGATCCATCGAACACGTTCTCCGTCCCGCAAATGGAACCGGCTGCGGCACACGGAGAGGGGCACACGCCGGAGTGACCGCCATCGTCAGATGGGAATCGGGCTACGGACGGTCTCAAGGTCCCTCTGGCTGAGGCGTTGGCGGCGAGCCGTTCTTGTGGACGGCTCGAACCGCGGTTCGTAGGCTCGTCGGGATGGACCTCCAGTTGGCGGGGCGGCGCGCGCTGGTCACCGGCAGCAGTAGCGGTGTCGGGGAGGCGATAGCCGAGCACCGCTTAGCTGAGGCGACCGATGACGACTGGATGACCGCCTTTTCGGCCAACGTGCTGTCGGCGGTGGGATGTGCTCGTGGCCTGGTCCCGGCCATGAGCCAACGCGGCTGGGGACGTGTCGTCACCATCGGAACGCGGGGAGTCATCACACCGTTGGCGGACATGGTCGAGTACTCCGCAGCCAAGGCTGCGCTGGTCAACGCCACCCGTGCGCTCGCCCGCGACCTGGCTGGCACCGGTGTGACCGCCGATGTGGTCAGCCCCGGTGTGATCCTCACCCTTGTTTGCGGCGAATGTTCGAGGACCGGCGCCCCGCCGGGGACCAGCGTCCCTGGGAGCAGCTGGAGCCCGAGGTCACCTCTGACTGCGGACTGGTAGCACGCCGCTACCGCTGGGGTCGCGTGATCGGCGCGAGTAGCTGGTCGACCTCGTCGTGGCCGTGTCCCGGCCCGACCTCTTCTCTCCGGTGCCGACACCAACCCAGAGGGGTGCTGTCGAACCTGGTGTCGTGGCGGTTTGGGTCTGCCCCGCAAGAGAGGAGGTGCCGGACGCTGTCGACCCGGCCGTTGTAGGCAGCCTCGTGCACGGCAGTGGAACCGTCGCGATCAACTCCGTCCACCGGCGTCGCCGAAGCGAGGAGCTGGTCGATGACGTGCAACCGCCCACGTCTGGCGGCCATCCTCAACGCAGCGACCCGGTCCGGTTCTGGAGTGTCGGCTCTCAGGAGGCCGGTGAGGTCACCGGCCGCCGCGGCCTGGACGACGTCGGTGGCCCCGGCCGCCACGAGGACCTCGACGACATCGGTCATGTCAAAGACTGCGGCGTGACGGAGGGCGTTTCCGCCGGGAACGCCGCCAGCGCAGGCCGACGCGGTGGCGTCGAGGTTCGCGCCGGCGTCGATGAGCACCTGCGCCACCTCAGCGTCGCCATAGCTCGCGGCGGTCATCAACGGGGTCTCGTCATCTCCGGGATCACCGTCGGCAGGCGCACCGGCGTCGAGCAGGGCGCGGGCCATCGCACCGGAGCCGGCCACGTCCCTCCAGATACTGTTGCCTGTGTCATAGCGGAGCATGGCCACGTAGCTGAGCGGGCTCGGCCCCCCGGGGTGATCACACCAGTGCTGCATCGGCTCGGTGGCCAGTTCGGGATGCTCTCCGAGAAGGGCGCGCAGCCCTACGGCGTCAGCGCTGTCAAGAACGGTGCGCCGGTCGATCTCGGTCTTGAGCCTGGCCCAGCTGGCGAACCCGTAGTCGCATGCCACCGCCACCTGGGCCGAGTCGAGACTCAGGCGTTCGGAGAAACGGGCCATCCGCGTCGCCGCGGCGGGTCCACCAGATCTGGCCTCCCGGAGCAGGTCTTTCGCCTGCCCGCGGAGCTGGTCGAGGTCAGCGCGTGGGGGAAGGCCAGCCATGACGTCTCCTTGGTGTGCCGGCGGTTCGCGTGCCCAGGCAGAGGAGATCGTCACAAACGAACGAAGATGTCACAAGAGAGGTGGACTCGGTCCTGCCCGCGAACCCGGCGGCGCCCTCACGCGCCACCCGACTGTAGCGCCCGGGTAGCAACAACAGCCGGCTGACGGGGAAATCGTCCCTCCCGGCCCTGGAGCACCTCAGGCGGAGGTCAGGACATCCTTTGACGGCGACGAGCTCGTCGGCTCCAAGTCGGGCGCACCGGGGGTCGCCTGGCGGTTGCGGCGCCGGGCGGTGGGCACGCCCGCCAGCTCGGCGATGACCACCAGCCCGGCGAGCATGGCGAACGCATAGGTGGCCCAGGACCCGAAGGTGCCGTGGATGTACTCGCCGGCCCCGAGCAACACGATGCCCAAGCCCACCGGGAGGGCGTTGGAGTGCCAGCCAGCCTCGGACAGCAGGTAGGCGGCGATGGCACCCAAGCCGATCATGCCGGTGATGAGGGCGTAGTCCCCGGGGATCTTGTAGTCCGAGGTGACCACGATGGCGATGCCCCAGAACAACACCGGCATGGCCCCTCCCATGAGCCGGCTGCCCCGACCTCCCACGAACGCGGCCAACGCCAGACCACCACCGGTGATCACCGGTATCCAGTGGTAGGCGACAGGGCCGAACGGCTTGACAGCGGCAATCAAGACGACCGCCACCACGGCCATGACCGCCGCCCGACGCAGTTGTCCGGCGCGGGTAGCACCAGGCAAATTATGACGCTGCACAGTTTCGCTCTTCATGGTTCGATCCTCTCCTACGGCAGTGTGCGCCTTGTACCCATCCGTCGGCCGTCCCAATCCTGCCGGCACCGCTGACTGCTCTGATCCTAGGGTCCGCGGATCAACACCGACGGGCGGCTACGGTCGGGGCACTTCCCCTCCCCCACCGCTTCTCGAGATCGAACTGGGAGGATTCCCGTTGCGCACCGTTGCCCGATCGGCGTCGGGACGTGGGCCGTGGCTCGCCGCCCTCGACGAAGCCGATGATCGTGACCTGATGTCGTTGTTCGCCTCCCGGCCCGATCTGGCGTTGGGCGGTGCCGCCAACCTGGCCGACGTGGCCGAGCGCATGGTGAGCCCGGGCAGCGTCGACGCCTTTTATGACCGCGCCGACCAGGCCTGCCGGCAGGTGCTCGAGGCGCTGTGCGTGCTGGCCCCGGGCGCCACCACCGAAGCTCTCGCCGCCGCCCTGGGCGCGTCGTCGGAGGTTCTGGCGCCACTGATCGACCGCCTGGGCACCAACGGGATGCTCCTCCACAACAGCCGTTCGATCACCGTGAACCCGGGGCTGGCCGCTGTCATCCCCCACCCGTGTCGTCTGGGTCCACCGGCCGCCCGGCTCCTGGCCAACCGGACCGTCCAGGAGCTGGCGGCCATCGGGTCGCGCCTGGGCGTCGCCACCAAGGGTGCCAAGCCGACCCTCATCGATGCCATCCTCGAAGCCCTGGGGGACACCGACCGGCTGACGACGTTGTTGGCCCACGCTCCGGCCGGCACCGACGACCTCGTCGGGCGGACCGCAAACGAGTGGCCCATCGTCGAGCTCAGCTTCGGTGCCGCCCAAACCGCCCGCAACGAGCGCAGCGCCCCCGGCTGGTGCCTGACTCGGGGGTTGCTGCTGGCCACAGGCTGGGCCACCGCCGTCATGCCCCGCGAGGTGGGCGTCGCCCTACGAGGGGGTCGGCTGTTCGGGGGGTTCTCCCCCCAACCTCCCGAGCTGGTCACCACCCAGCTCGACGCTGGCGCCGAGCGCCGGGCGGCGGACGCCGCGCTGGGCGTGGTGGCCGACATGGCTGCCCTGTGCGACGCGTGGAGCGCCGTGCCGGCCAAGGTCCTCCAGGCCGGCGGTCTCGGGATCCGGGAGGTTCGCCGGGTGGCCAAGCTCCTCGGCCGACCCGACGATGAGACGGCCCGGCTGGTGGAGCTGGCCGGCTGGGCCGGTCTGGTGGACATCGACGGTGACGTGGCCGTGCCCACCGTCGACTACGACCGTTGGCTCGAGCTCAGCTCGGCCGGGCGGTGGCGGGCCCTGGCCTCGGTCTGGCTGAGCCTTCCCCTCCACCTGAGCGTGGCCGGCGCCACCGGCCAGGGCGACAAGGCCATCGCCCCCCTGCTCGACCGGGCCCCCGAGCCCAACGCCGTCTCCCGGCGGGCGTTGGTCATCATGGGCTTGACCGAGGCCGGCCCGGCGACGGCCTGCGACCCCCAGAGCCTGGCCGAGCGGGCCGAATGGCGAAGCCCAGCCCTGTGGGGAGGGGGACCGGCCCGGCCACCGTTGTTGATCTCGTGGTTGCTCGCCGAGGCCCAGCTGTTGGGCATGGCCGCCGGCGGGGCGCTCAGCACCTTCGGCGCCCTCCTGGCCGAAGGTGATCCGACGGCTGCCGAGGGCGCCCTCGCAGCACTGGCGCCTCCCGTGGTGAGCGAGGTCATTCTCCAAGCGGATCTCACTGCCATGGTCGCCGGTGAGGCACCCCCGGGCCTGCGCGCCGAGCTCGACCTGCTGGCCGACGTGGAGTCCAGCGGCAACGCCACCGTCTGGCGCTTCAGCGACACCACCTTGCGGCGGGGCTTCGACGCCGGGCGGACCAGTGAACAGATCCTCGCCGTGCTCCGCGACCATGCCCCCCGGGGAGTTCCCCAGCCGCTCGCCTACCTGATCGAGGACCTGGGGCGGCGCTTCGGAAAGGTCAGGATCGGCCCGGCCGGGTGCTACGTGAGAAGCGAGGACCCATCGCTGCTGGCCGAGGTGGTCCGGGCCAGGAGAACCGCCGGCTTGGGTTTGCGGCTCCTGGCCCCGACGGTGGCCGTCAGCGACGTCGCTCCCGACGCCGTCCTCTCGACGCTGCGTGACGGCGGTTACCTGCCGGCCGGGGAGCAACCCGACGGGACGGTGATCATCACCCGACCGGCGGCCAGGCGGGCTCCTGCACCCTCATCGAGGTCGGGGGCGGGCCTCGACGACGACTTTGACGACGACGACTTTGACGACGACGACTTCGACGACGATGACTTCGACGACGAGGTGTTGGCGGAGCTGATGGGCCGCCCCGATCTCCTGGCCGCACTCACCGGCCTCCCACCGTCGGTGGCCACCAGCCTCCTCGAGGCAACCGGCAACGACGGCGCTGGTCTCCCGCAGAGTGACGACGAGCTGTTCGATGTTGTCCAGCGGCTTCGCAATGGCCCCGCCCAGGTGCCCACCTCCCCGGCCACCCCGGTGACACGCCCCGGTCCCGTCCCCCGGCCCTCTCCTCCCCCTTTGCCGCCGCACCTCGTCGATGGCGCCGGCCGGCGGCCCACCCACATCGCCCGGGATTCGGTAGCGGTGACCAAGATGGCCAACCAGGCGAGAGCGGAGGGCTGGCCGGTGCGCATGTCCTACGTCAACGCCCAAGGCGAGGAGAGCGAGTTCTTCGCCGAGATCACCAACTCCGGGCGGGGGGCCTTGAGGGTCCGGTACCTCTCGGGGCGACGTGGGGGCTCGGATCTCGCCCTCTACCGGGTCCAATGGGTTCGTGTCCTGACCGAAGCCGAAGAGGAGATGCAGCTGCCGTGACCGATGGTCCCCTGATCGTCCAATCCGACCAGACCCTCCTGCTCGAGACCGACCACGCCGATGCCCCCGCCTGCCGGGCGGCCATCGCCCCCTTCGCCGAGCTCGAGCGCTCGCCCGAGCATGTCCATACCTACCGGGTGACGCCCCTGGCACTGTGGAACGCCCGAGCGGCCGGCCATGACGCCGAGCAGGTGGTCGATGCCCTCCTGCGGTGGTCACGCTACCCCGTGCCCCAGCCGCTGCTCGTCGGCGTGGCCGACACCATGGACCGCTATGGCCGGCTGATCTTGGAGGTCGACCCGGTGCACGGCCTGGTGTTGCGCAGCTCGGACCGCGCCGTGCTCGAAGAGGTCCTGCGCGCCAAGGCCGTGGTACCTCTCGTAGGGGTCCGCATCGATGCCGACACTGTCGTCGTCCCCGGCTCGGAGCGGGGTCGGCTCAAGCAGGCGTTGCTCAAGGCCGGCTGGCCGGCGGAGGATCGGGCCGGCTACGTCGACGGGGCGTCGTACCCGATCGCCCTGACCGAGGGCGACGGCTTCGTCGTGCGCCCCTACCAGCACGAAGCGGTGGAGACGTTCTTCGCCGCCGGCAGCGGCGTCGTCGTGCTTCCCTGTGGGGCGGGCAAGACCATCGTCGGTGCCGCGGCGATGGCCGCCGCCGGCGCCCACACCTTGGTCCTGGTGACCAACATCGTCGCCGCCCGCCAGTGGCGAACCGAGCTGGTCGCTCGAACATCGCTGGTCGCCGCCGAGATCGGGGAGTACTCAGGCGAGCACAAGGACATTCGCCCGGTGACGATCGCCACGTACCAGATCCTCAGCTCCAAGCGCCGGGGGCTGTACCCGCACATGGAGTTGTTCTCGGCGGAGGACTGGGGCCTGATCATCTACGACGAGGTCCACCTGCTGCCCGCCCCGGTGTTCCGCATGACCTCGGAGATCCAGAGCCGTCGGCGCCTGGGGCTCACGGCCACGCTGGTGCGTGAGGACGGTCGGGAAGGTGACGTGTTCAGCCTCATCGGCCCGAAGCGCTACGACGCTCCGTGGCGCGACATCGAGGCGCAGGGCTGGATCGCCCCGGCGGTGTGCACCGAGGTGCGGGTGACGCTGACCGATGAGGAACGCATGTCCTACGCCGTGGCCGACGCCGAGAACCGCTACCGGGTGGGGGCCACCGCCCGCTCGAAGCTGGCCGTCGTCGAGGAGCTGTGCGCGCAGGCCGTCGAACGCCATGAACCGACGTTGGTCATCGGCCAGTACCTCGACCAGCTCGACGAGCTCGGCCGGCGACTGGGGGCGCCAGTGGTGACCGGCAAGACCCCGACCCGGGAGCGAGAACGCCTCTACGACGCCTTTCGCAAAGGTGAAGAGCCCGTGTTGGTGGTGTCGAAGGTGGCCAACTTCTCCGTGGATCTTCCCGAGGCCTCGGTGGCCGTGCAGGTCTCGGGGGCCTTCGGGAGCCGCCAGGAGGAGGCTCAGCGCCTCGGGCGCCTGCTCCGGCCCAAAGGAGACGGGCGCCAGGCCCGTTTCTTCTCCGTGGTGGCGCGCGACACCAACGACCAGGAGTTCGCCGCCCGGCGCCAGCGCTTCCTCGCCGAGCAGGGCTACGCCTACCGGATCACCGACGCAGACGCCATCACCTGGCCTGCCTGACCACCGCTCCAGGCAGTTCTTGCCGTCGAAAGCGGAACCGGTCCGGGCGGATCGCCGCGTCGGCGCGCCGGGATGTTTGCGCGGAAACACCTTCCGGCACTTCAAGGTCAACTCCGGTAGGCGTCCCGGCGACGGTCCACACCGAGGACGTAGACGACCGCCTCGGGCTCATGGGCCACGTGGTGTTGTCTGCGAAGGCTGATCTGGGCTGAGCTCAGCCGATGAGGGCCCGGATCAGGGGAAGCCAGCGGTCCGGCTCGTCGGCGGCGGCGACGGTGGCGTCGGCGCCGGCGTGCATCTCGCCACCGTCGGTGATCGCCACGAGGGGTCCGACGAAGCTTCGATGGGCGTGAAGGTCAGCCACGAAAGAGCTGCCGACCGATGCGGTGGCGTCGACGATGACCATGGTGGGAAACAACGAACCGCAGTCAGCCGGGTCGATCTCTCCGAAGGAGCGCCGTTCGATCCGGCAGTCTTCGAGCTGTTCTCCCAGCTGGCGGGACCGGTCCTCGGTGACGCCGACGGTGATCACGACATGGGTCGGAGCGCCGGCAGTCCGGCGGGCACCACGGACGTAGACGGAGTCGGCCCAATTCCTGTAGTCGGCGGTCATGGCAACGGTCGGGCCCTGTTGGAGAGAGGACTCCTCAGTGGCTCTGGCATGCAGGTCGGCCTCGCCGGTGGGAAGGTCGATCGACCACAGCACCCAGGGTGCGTAGCCAAGGTCGAGCGCGGTGTAGGTGAGCAGGGTGATTGCCGGGAGGTCGGCCCCGACCGCCGCAAGTCCCCGTGCCTTGAGCTGCGTTGCCATGTCTTCAGGTACTGACGAGGCCGTCGGCGGCTCCTCGTCGCGCACAAGCACCGTGTGGCCCGACACCCGGTACGCAAGATACCACCAGCCGTCCAGCTTGAGGCTGTCGTCCTCTACGTGCAGCGACGGTCCAAACACATCACCGGTGCCAACACCGTCGAGGAAGGCGCCGATGACCTCGTTGTCCTCCACCGCACAACTATGTCGCACCGGGGACCCGCCATGGGTCGAGGATGAGATGGAGGTCCTGCGATGGGCTGCGGGGGCTCGGCCCTGGCGGGGCCGTCTTCGCCGGCGGGCACGGTAGGTTCGGTGCCTATGTCCCGGTCGAAGCAGGACCGCCCCAAGCCCACCCGCCGGCGCCGGCTCCTCGCCCCGCTGGTGGTGACGATCCTGGTGCTGGTGGCCGCCGGCCTGGGGTCGTTCTTCTGGACGGCCCACGCTATGCACACGGCCGTCTCCGATTCGCGCACCGGACCTTCGGCGCCGACCACCGCGGCGGGCTCGACCGCCAAGAGTGCGGCGGCCGCCAGCCAGTCGGCTCTGTTGGCTCAGGTCCACGGGGCCGTCTGGGCCGTCAACACCCTCGACGCCGAGGGCAATCCCTCGGTGGGCTCGGCGTTCGCTGTGGTCTCGGGCCCCTCCCAGACGCTGTTGGTGACCTCCTACTCGGTCGTGGCCGCCGCCACCTACCGGGCGGCGCCCCCGCTGCAGGTCAACCAGGGCGGCGGTCCTGACCAGCCGGTGACCCTGCGCACGTGGGACCCCGGCCACGACCTGGCCCTGCTGGTGATGGCCGTGGGCAACCAGCCCGTCCTGCACGGCACCGGCGGCATCCCCGCGGCGGCCGGCCAGGCGGTGGACATGGTGTCGGGGGCCGGGGGCGCCAACGGGGCCATCGCCGCCGGCAAGCTGCTCGCCGTCTCGGCCACCGCCCTGGCCGACGACATCCCCCCGGGCAACGACGGTCGCGGCGGTCCGGTGATCGACACCAGCGGCGATGTGGTCGGGGTGGCCTCGTCGGCCTTCATGCCCCCGCCGTCGGCCGCCACCCCCACCGGAGCCCACGTCGGCGTGCCCATCGGCGTCGTGTGCGCCGAGGTGCTGGTATGCCCCGGGGGTTCCTTCCCCTGATCCCGGTTCACCGCTGATCCCGGTTCACCGCTGATCCGGTCTACGGCCCCGTCGATCCCGGCGTGGAGCCGAACCTGGGCACCGTGGAGGAAGGCCCAAAGGAGGGCGGGGTGGTCGGGGGGCCGAAAGGCGCGACGGTGGTGGAGCCGAAGTCGGGCGGCAGCGTGGTGGTCGTCGACGGCACGGTAGATGGGGCCACCGCGGTGGGCGGCGTGGGGTCCGGGGCGACGATGGCGCCGTTGCCCCCGATGGGTCGAGGGGTCATGGCCGGGCCCGGTCCCAGGGCACCGGCCACCTCGGGTTTGGTGTTGGGCGCCGGCGGGCTGACGAAGGCCGTGGGTGGAGAACCGGCGAGGGCTGTCACCATGAAGTCGTGCCAGGCCTTGGCCGGAATGGTGCCCCCGTAGACCCGCGACAGCCCGGCCACGTTGGCCAACGGCTTCTGGCTGTCGGCGTAGCC
>JALZAH010000586.1 GCA_030948425.1 Actinomycetota bacterium | reverse complement strand
CCTGAGCACAGACCGGTCGATACCCCCCGAACGGGTGTGAACGCCAGGTGGATCCATATCTGGGCGAGGACTCCGACGAAGCTGGCAGCGCCGACCACAAGAACCACATCCCGCACGAGGGTTCCGGGCAGGAGGTCGGCGAACACGACGGGCGTGTGCCGGGCTAGGGCGATTTCCGACATCTGAGACGAACCTCCTTGACGGGACGAAATGCTCGCCTTCGACGATGACCAAGCACCCTAGCCACGGGACCTCCGAGGTCCACTCCGGCCGCCGACCATCTCCCGTCGGCGTCAAGAGTCACAATCGAGGACCATGAAGGTCGTCGACACCCTCGAGTTCCTTGTCGGAACCTGGCGGGTCGTGCGTTCCATCGAGGACCACAGGACCGGCACCCGTGGCTTGTTTGAAGGAACGGCCGACGTGGCCTACGCGTCGTCCCGTCCTGACGGTGCCGTGGACGTGCGAGCGCGCTACGAGGAGATGGGCGAGCTGCGCTTCGGTACCCACCGCGGGCAAGCCCATCGCCAGCTGCATTACCTGCGGCTCGATGACGCCACGGTGATGCTCTTCTTCATCGACGGTCGACCCTTCGTCGATCTCGATCTCACCACCGGGGCATGGCGAAGCAACCATCCCTGCGGCAAGGACCACTACGAGATAGCCACATTCGTCGCGTCCGGCACGGTCATCGAGGAGCGCTGGCGAGTACAGGGCCCGGCGAAGAACTACCAGGCAAGCACGACGCTGACGCGCATGGCCTGAGCGGACAGGGCCCCCAAGTCCACGACTTGAGTCGTGGGAGGGACATCAACGGCAAGTTCGACCGGGAAGCATCCGTGACGACCGATACGCAAAGGCACCGGACGTATCGGCAAAGATGTCGGTGTGGCGGACGTTGCCTGGGTGGTGGCGATCATCGTGGGCGTGGCCGGCATCGTGTGGGGGGCCGAGGCGTTCGCTGAGCACCTCGCCCCTGCGGCGGTGGCATTGCGGGTCAGTTCCTTTGCGCTGGCACTGCTGTTGGCCGGTGCCGAGCCCGAGGAGCTGGCCACCGGTGTAGCCGCCAGCCTGCGCCACGCTCCGGGCGTTGCCTTCGGTGACGTCGTCGGCGCCAACGTCGCCATGTGCCTCGTGGCCCTGGGCGTCGGCGCCGTCATCGCCCCTCTTCCCTTCGGCGTCCGGGTCCGCCGCTACGGTCTGTTGGCACTGCCGGCCGGGGCGGCCTGTGCGGCGATTGCGTGGGGCGGCGAGGTCAACCGGATCGAAGGTGGCGTGCTCGTTGGTTTGTACGTGGCCTACGTCGGGGTGATCTGGGCGCTCGAAGGCAAACCGCCGGCAATCGGCGAGACCGGGGAGCTCGGCGAGGCCCAGGAGAGGGCCGCGGTGGCGACGAAGCGTCGGCGGGTCGGTCGGGACCTGGCCATCATCCTGACCGGGATCGTGGCCATGTCCGTGGGCGCCACCGTGCTTGTCGAGGGTGTCCGCCACCTCGCACACGCCGATTCCTCCCAGACCCGTCTGGGCCTCACCCTGATCGGCTTCGCCACCGCCTTCGAGCTGGTCATCCTGGCCTGGTCCGCCTCGCGCCGAGGAGCCAGCGAAGCGGTCGTGGCCGCCGTCATCGGAAGCTTTGCCTACAACGCCACCATGACCCTTGGCGCATCCGCTCTGGCCCGCCCTCTCATCATCACCCGGCCGAACCAGCTGCACCTCCCCCTCATGATCATGCTCGCCGCCCTCGCCGTCGTCCTGCTTCTCTCCTGGCGACCACGTCGCCTCACCCGCAGGTCGGGCATCTTCCTGCTGGTCTGCTACCCCGGCTTCCTCGCCGCCACCATTCTGGCGCTGTGAACCAGAGCTTCCCTCTCTTGCTGCGGCGCCCACACACGTCAACATCAGCACATGAACCGACGAGGCAGACCTCCCCTCGCGCTGTCCCGTCATCGAGGGAAAGCAATGGATGTCGGGGACGGACTGACCCGCCGCAGCCGGGTAGGGCATGATGGGTGTCCCTACGGCGCCACCGAGGAGGCACGGCCCTGAGAACCCTGAGCGCTCCCGAAGCTCGGGAGCTGACCGAAGAAATAGCCCAGGCACCGGCGACGCCATGGGTCCGGGTGATCGATGCCTACAGCGGGCAGGCGTGGGTCGCCCTCGACTATCCATCGTGGGAGGAGTACTGCTCCGCCGAGTTCGGACCTCACGGACTTCGCCTGGCGTGGCGGAAACGCCGTGACGTGCTGTCCTCGCTGGGCAAGGCAGGGATGAGCAAGGAGGACATTGGAGCGGTCACCGGGCGGCACGGCAGCGACAAGAGCGGTGACGCAGGCCCGGAGATCGCCACAGGCACCAAGGTCGACGTCGCCGAGGGAGGAGCAGACATCAATATCGGTGCCCACACCGAGGAGCATGTGGTCCGCCAGGTCGATGCCAGCACCGACCACCAACCAAGCCCCGATGCTGATCTGGCCCCCCATGTCGCTGTGGTCGTCGGAGGAGTTGGCCGCTCCGAGGTCGATGTCGGACCCGACCCCGTGACCAACGAGACCGTGCCCAAGAAGACCGTGACCAAGAAGACCGTGACCAAGAAGACCGTGAACGAGACCGATCCGAGCATCGACACCGATGCCACCGTCGGGGCCGATGCCAACGCCAGGACCGCTGCACGCAACGGGACCGCTGCAGGCCCCCGGACCGCTGCAGGCCCCAGGACCGCTGCAGACACCAGGTTAGACGTACCGCCTACCCGTCACCGAGTGCCGACGCCCGCCGAGCTGGGTTTCACACCGGATGAGCTGCACCTGATCGGCAACCTGCTGTCGGTGACCGACACGGCGTTCCAACAGGTCCTCGATCAGGGCAAGGCGGCCGGGGACCTGTCCATGGCGTACGTGGACGCCGCCTGCCAGAGCACCATCGACCGGTACGACACCATCGCCGGCGACCTCAAGCGCGCCGCCAAGGCGCTCGACCGGGCCGGGGACCTCATCTCCCGCAGCACCGACCCCGACTCTCAGCCGCCCGAGGTAGCCCGCCTGCTCGCGCGGCTCGAGGACAAGGCATGGGACGTGCTCGACGAGATCGATGCGCTCCGCGAGAAGATCGGCGTGGCCCCGCTCCCCCGTCCAGAACGGCGCTGAGAAGGACCCGGGGCCGGCCTTTTCGCTCCTGAGCTATCAGCTACCGGGGATCTTGTCGGCCAAGACGTCCGCCTTGAGGATCTCGGGCGGAGTGCTGAGGAGGCGGTCGGCGTTTTCCATCAGGGCGGCGGCGATGGGGCCGTCGAGGTGGGCCTGACGCTCGGTGTCGCTCGGGAAGGCATCCACGATCCAAAAGGTTGACTCGTCGGTGCGGAGCGCGAACCACACCGGCGTGCCGGCCTCCTGATTGGCCAGGTCGACGGCGCCGGTCAGGAACTCGGCGACCTCGGTCTCGGAGCCGGATTTTGCGTTCATCTTCACGACAAGAGCGACGCTGGTCATAGGTGGAGTCCTTTCACGGTGGCAGCGGGAACGCTGCCGCCCCTCGAAGCTACGGTAGGTCGGCGCTTAGCGGGGTCACATCGTCGGGAACTGGGCCGTCACTCGAAGGGGAGCCTCACCGAGTACCTCCCCAGCGCCGGTCAAAGTGAGGCGGTAGAGCCCCTCTCGGCGGAACTCGAGGTCGAGGGGGAAGACGAGGTTGACGCTGTGGGGCAGATCCGGTGATGCGTCGGGGCCGACCTGGGCGACGATGCTGACCTCCACCCGGGCCACCTGTTCGCCGTCGGCATGCTCGACGCGGGTGACCAACACGATCGGCTCGCCCATCTCCGCCTCATCGACATGGAGGCGGGCGACTCCGAAGAGGTGGTTGCGGATAGGCAACTGGGGGCCTTGGATGCTCTCGACGTAACCGCTGAGCATCGAGATCATGCCGTTGGTCTCTTGGGCGCCGAGCGCCAGGGTCAGCATCACGAGTCGGGGCACGTTTCGACGGTAGTGGGGGACCGGCGCACCACGACAGGGACCATTCGGCGACGACGTGGCGTAGAGCGCCGAATCTCCACGTTCAACGCCACCACGTCCGCCAGCGTCGCCTGCGACGCCCGAACCCGCGACGTCAGGGTCGTCGATGGCGTGTGGCTGGCTCAGTCGCTGACCCGAAATGGACCGCCGGCGCCCGTCGGCGCCTCGTCGCTCACCGTGACATGGCGAACCTCGGCGCCCTGGGGACCGCGGCGACACCAGTCGATGATGGCGTCGACGGCTGCTTCGGGACCTTCGAAGACGGCCACCACGGCGCCGTCGGCCCGATTGCGCACCGATCCCGCCAGACCCGCCTGATCGGCTTGACGGGCACAGGTCATGCGGTAGCCCACGCCTTGCACCCGGCCTTCGATGACAGCTCGGCGGCGGACCATCGGACGATCCTGATAACAGCCGCCGTCGCTGTCAAGAAACCGCCGAGATGTGGCGGGCTCCGTCGCCTCAGGGCTCGGGTGGCGGATCGCCGGGCTGCAGCGGTGGGCGGGGCGGTTGCGTCGGATGGCTGTTCACGTCGATAGCCGGTGCGCGGGGATCGCCGCCCGGCGGGTACCGGGTCGTGGTCCCATCAGCGGAGGCACGCACGACGG
>JALZAH010000562.1 GCA_030948425.1 Actinomycetota bacterium | reverse complement strand
GGCCACCACCTCCTCCAGGCCCACCGGCCGCGATGTGCTGACGAGGGCGCCGCTCTGCAGACGGCTCATGTCGAGGAGGTCACCGACGAGAGCGTTCAGCCGGTCGGACTCCTCGTTGATGGTCTCGAGCAGGCTCTTGGTGGCCGACGGCTCGAAAGCCACGTCCTCGGCGAGCATGCTCGTGGCCGCCGCCTTGATCGACGCCAGCGGCGTGCGCAGGTCGTGGCTCACCGCCGCCAGGAGCGCACTGCGCAGCTCGTTGGCCTTGGCCAGTGACATGGCGCCGGCCGCCTCGCGCTGGAGTCGACGAGCTTCGAGGGCCACCGCCAACTGGGTGGTGAAGCCGTTGAGCATCCGCCGGTCCTCGGCCCGCAGATCCGGGCCACGAAGCACCAATTGAGCGGCGGCGGGCAGGGGGAGCACCAGGGTTCCGTCGACCGGCGACGAGGGCGGGCGGACGCCGGCACTGACCTCGGCCGACCAGCCCTGCTTGGCCGGCACCAGGACGGCCGCACCCTCCAGGGCAAAGCTGGCCACCAGCTCGTCGACCAGGGCAGGGACGGGGTGCTCCTCGCTCAGCACCAGCGAGGCCATACGCGCCAGGGCCTGGGCCTCCGTCCGGGCCCGGTAGGCGTCGCCGCGCCGCCGGGCGGCGAGGTCGACCAGGGCACTGACCACCCCGGCAATGACGAGGAAGGCCACCAGCGCCAACAGGTCCCGGCCGTTGGCGATGGTGAACGTGTGGATGGGCGGTGCGAAGAACCAGTTGAGCAGCAGGAACCCGCCCACCGACGCGACCACCGCGGGCCAGAGGCCCCCGACGGTGGCCACGGCCACCACCAACAGCAGGTAGCAGAGCAGGGCGTCCTGGAGGCCCATGGAGTCGCGCACGCCCGACAGGCCCACGGTCAACAACGGAAGACCGCCGACCGCCAGAGCGAAACCGGTGGCCTGACGGCGCCCAGGCAGGGCGGTCAGGTGCAGCGGCGAGGGGGTCAGCAGTGATCCCGACTCGGAATCGGTCGGGTCGGCCGAGGAGATGACGTGCACGTCGATGCTGTCGCCCGCCTCCCGCAGCACCCGGTTGATGACCGATCCCCTGGTGAGCTCGGCCCAACGGGAACGCTGGCTGGCGCCGAGAACCAGTTGCGTGGCGTTCTCGGCCCGGGCGAACTGGACGAGCGACCTGGCGATGTCGGACCCGGCCACCTCGTGGTAATGGCCGCTCAGGGACACGAGGAGTTGGCGATGCCGGCTGAGGGCGTCGCTCGGTGCCGAGGAGAGGCCGTCAACGGCCTGGATGTGGACACCGATCAGGTCGCCCTTGGTGCGCATGGCGATGCGCGCCGCCCGCCGGATCAGGTGCTCGGCACCGGGAGCGCCGGTCAATGCCACCACCACCCGCTCCTTGGTCTCCCAGGGCTTGGCGATGCCGTGTCGATCACGGTAGTCCTGCACGCCCTCGTCGACCCGATCGGCCAGCCACAACAGGGCCAGCTCTCGCAGCGCGGCCAGGTTTCCGACCCGGAAGTAGTTGGACAGGGCGGTGTCGACCTTGCCGGGGGCGTAGATGTTGCCGTGGGCCATCCGGCGGCGGAGGGCCTCGGGGCTCATGTCGACCAACTCGATCTGGTCGGCGCTCCGCACCACCTCGTCGGGCACGGTCTCCTGCTGGGCGATACCGGTGATGGCCTCGACCACGTCGTTCAGTGACTCGAGGTGCTGGACGTTGACCGTGGTCACCACGCTGATCCCCGCATCGAGGAGCTCGGTGACATCGTGCCAGCGCTTTTCCTGGCGGGAACCGGGAACGTTGGTGTGGGCCAGCTCGTCGACCAGGGCCACGTCGGGATGACGGGCCAGCAGGGCGTCGAGATCCATCTCCTCGAAGGTCTGGTCGCGGTACTCCAACCGTCGCCTGGGGACGACTTCGAGGCCACCCAACTGGGCCTCGGTCTTGGGACGGCCATGGGACTCGACGAAGCCGACCACCACGTCGGTGCCGCGGGACTGGCGCCGGTGACCCTCACCCAGCATGGCGAACGTCTTCCCCACGCCGGGCGCCGCCCCCAGGTACACCCGCAGCGTGCCGCGGCTCATGTGTTCATTCTCCTGCAGCAGCCATGGCTAGGCGTCCAGGTCCAGGTTGAGCTCGAGCACGTTCACCGTCTTCTCGCCCAACACGCCCAGCGGGCGGCCCTGGGTATGGGCGTCCACCTTGCGCTGCACCGCATCGACCGGAAGGCCACGCACCGAGGCCACCCGCCGCGCCTGGATGCGGGCGTTGGCCACGGAGATGTCGGGGTCGAGGCCCGACGCCGAGGTCGTCACCGCGTCGACCGGCACCTGACTGTCGGGACCGAGGCCGTTGGCCTGGCGGTACGTCGCCACGCGCTGCTCCACGTCGGAGAGCAATTTGTCGCTCGACGGCCCGAGGTTCGATGCCGAGCTGGCCAGGCCGTCGTACCCGTCGCCGGCCGCCGACGGCCGGGGCTGGAAGTACTCGGGCCGGCTGAAGTTCTGACCGAGGAGCTTCGAACCGACCACGGTGCCGTCGCGCTCCACCAGCGACCCATTGGCCTTGTCGTCGAACGCCACCTGGGCGACGCCGGTCATGGCCAGCGGGTAGGCCAAGCCGAGGAGCAGGGTCATGGCCACCAGCATCCCCAGCCCGGTCAACAGTTGACGACGCATGTCAGTGCACCCCCAGGGCCACGAGGACCAGATCGATGGCTTTGATGCCGACGAAGGGGACGATGAGGCCGCCCAGGCCGTAGATGAGCAGGTTGCGACGCAACACCGCCGCCGCGCCCATGGCCCTGAACTTCACGCCCCGTAGCGAGAGCGGGATGAGGGCAACGATGATCAGGGCGTTGAAGATGACCGCGGCGAGGATGGCCGAGTGAGGGTTGCCGAGCCTCATGATGTTGAGGGTCACCAGGGCCGGGAACACGCCCTGGAACATGGCGGGGATGATGGCGAAGTACTTGGCCACGTCGTTGGCCACCGAGAACGTGGTCAGCGAGCCCCGGGTGATCAGGAGCTGCTTACCGATCTCCACGATGTCGATCAGCTTCGTGGGGTTGGAGTCGAGGTCGACCATGTTGCCGGCTTCTTTGGCCGCCTGGGTCCCGGTGTTCATGGCCACACCGACGTCGGCCTGGGCCAGGGCGGGGGCATCGTTGGTGCCGTCGCCCGTCATGGCCACGAGGAACCCGCCCTGCTGTTCCTTCTTGATCAGGGCCATCTTGTCCTCGGGGGTGGCCTCGGCCAGGAAGTCGTCGACACCCGCCTCCTGGGCGATGGCCGCCGCGGTGAGGGGGTTGTCGCCGGTGATCATCACCGTGCGGATGCCCATGCGGCGCAGCTCGGCGAACCGCTCCGACATGCCCTGCTTCACCACGTCCTTCAGGTGAATCACGCCGAGGACCCGGTTGCCGTCGGACACGGCCAGAGGGGTCCCACCACTACGGGCGATGCCCTCGACGACGGCATCCAGGTCGGACGGGACGGTGCCGCCCTGCTCGTGCACCCAGCGCTTCACCGAGTCGGTCGCGCCCTTGCGGATAGACCGGCCGTCGATGTCGAGCCCGCTCATGCGGGTCTGGGCGGTGAAGGCCACGAGCGTGGCCCCGGTGAGCTCGCGCTCTCGAAGGTCGAACCGCTCCTTGGCCAGGACCACGATCGACCGCCCCTCGGGGGTCTCGTCGGCCAGGCTGGCCAACTGGGCGGCGTCGGCCAGCGTCGTCTCGCTGACTCCGGCCAGGGGGAGGAACTCGGCCGCCTGGCGGTTGCCGAGGGTGATCGTGCCGGTCTTGTCGAGCAGCAGCGTCGAGCAATCGCCAGCGGCCTCCACGGCCCGGCCCGACATGGCCAGCACGTTGCGCTGGACCAGGCGGTCCATGCCGGCGATGCCGATGGCCGAGAGCAGGGCGCCGATGGTCGTGGGGATCAGGCAGACGAGCAGGGCCACCAACACGATCACCGACTGGGCCGCGCCCGAGTAGATGGCGAAGGGCTGCAGGGTCACGACGGCCAGCAGGAAGATGATGGTCAGCCCGGCCAGGAGGATGTTGAGGGCGATCTCGTTCGGCGTTTTCTGGCGGTCGGCCCCCTCGACCAGGGCGATCATGCGGTCGAGGAACGACTCGCCGGGCTTCGATGCGATCCGCACCACGATGCGGTCGGACAGGACACGTGTGCCCCCGGTGACCGAGCTACGGTCGCCACCGGATTCGCGGATCACCGGTGCCGATTCGCCGGTGATCGCTGATTCGTCGACCGAGGCGATGCCCTCGATGATCTCGCCGTCGCCGGGAATGATGTCGCCGGCTTCGACCACGCACTCGTCGCCCAGGGCCAGGGCCGAGCTGGCCACCTCGTCGATGCTCCCGTCGGCCCGGCGCACCCGCGCCACCGTCTCCGACCGGGTCTTGCGGAGGGTGTCGGCCTGGGCCTTTCCCCGCCCCTCGGCCACGGCCTCGGCGAAGTTGGCGAACAGCACGGTGAACCACAGCCAGGCCGCCACCAACCCGGCAAAGGCGTTGTCGGCCGCTGACACCCCGCTCTGAGGGCCGCTCGAAACCAGGGCCCGGCCCGCCTCGCGAAAGAAGAGCACCGTGGTGACGACGCTGCCGATCTCCACCACGAACATGACCGGGTTGCGGGCCATCTGGCGCGGGTCGAGCTTGCGGAGGGCGTCGCCGACGGCCCGGCGGAGGATGGCCGGGTCGAACATGGAGCGCGACCGGGCGTTGGGGCCGTGGGCCGACTCGTCCCGTGGCGCCGCCTCGTCGAGGTCCGTGGCTGTCGTCATCTGTGTTGCCTCCTAGAACTTTCCGACCAGCTGCTCGACGACAGGGCCGAGGGCGACGACGGGGAAGTAGGTCAGGCCGACGACGACCACCACCACGGCGGCGAGCAGGCCGGCGAACAAGGGGCCGTTGGTGGGGAACGTGCCGGCCGACGCCGGCACCGGCTGCTTGCGGGCCAGGGACCCGGCGATGGCCAGAACAGGCACGATGAGCAGGAACCGGCCGATCAGCATGGCCAGGCCGAGGGTGGTGTTGAACCACTGGGTGTTGCCGGACAGGCCTCCGAAGGCCGAGCCGTTGTTGTTGCCCGCCGACGTGAAGGCGTAGGTCATCTCCGTCAGCCCGTGCGCCCCGGT
>JALZAH010000549.1 GCA_030948425.1 Actinomycetota bacterium | reverse complement strand
GACGTCTTCTACGCCGCTCATGGCGGCCCGGTCGTCTGTGGACCCGCCTCGCCTGGCGGCGGAGCAGGCTTCTGCCGTGAGAGGACCGCCCTCGCTCGCAGCACATAGTCCTCGTTCGGTCCGAAGTTGGCGGCGTAATCCAGTCCATAGACGTCGAAGACCGTACGCACGGCCTCTTCGGGCGACGAGATTCCCACGGTTCGAAACAGGATGTCGAGGTCCTGTTGGTCCTGGGGGCGAAAGGCCGCCATCTTCATGGCCAAGAGGTGGCGCGGGGAGGCGGTCGAGATGGCCAGCCCCGGTACCTCGAGCAGCGTGCCGGCCTCGTTGCGATGCGGCACAGACATCGCCGCGTCGTTGAGCCAACGGTCACGCAGACCATATTCTGTCGCCATCTTCGCCACTTCGTGCTCGATGGTCTGCTTGTGGTCGAAGATGGCGTCGATGTCGTCGGTCACTCGCCGACGGTCGACGGCCAGGGCCATGGCCGCCCCGCCGACCACGTAGATCGTGGCCTGAATCCCCTCGGCGTGGAGTCGCCGACCGAGCTCGGTGAGCAAGCGACGAATGTCCTCGGCCGTGAACTCCCGGTTGTCGAACTCCCGGTTGTCGCTCATGGAGCTCGAAAAGCGGCGTCGTCAAGCCAGATCCCTACGCAGGCCAGATCGGGGGCGGTGCGCTGCATCGTCCTGGCCCTCAGCAGGGGCGTGGGGTCCACGTACCAAAACGAGTGAAGGGCGGGCGGCCTGGCCCAGTTCGGACGGTGGACCTCCGCCAAGCGAAGCTCACGCCCGACGGCGGATCCGAGCAGGACGTCCCATCGGCGCGAACCCGTGGTCTGTGGTGGCACAACGAAGTCGTCGATGGCTGCGGCGTCACCGGCAGCGAGGATGGCTCTGATGTCAAGGACGGCCATGACGACCATGCGCAAGGCGAAGGCGGTGTCGTCTGCGGCCAGCTCCCGTCGGATGGTGTCGGCGGCCGTCCGAGTGGTCAATCTCGAGGCCACAGCCATAGCTGTACCCTACCGGTGTACGAAGGGTGAGGGCCGGAAACGGAGGTGGGTCAGTTTGAGCGCACGTGACGGGCCATCGACGAACCTGAGCCGGACCCCGAGGAGGTCAAGGACCCTCGCAGCGGTTGCCCTTGGGCGCAAGGGCGGACTCGAGAGGGGAAAGGGTCGGGCGGCGAAGATGACACCGAGGAGCGGTCTGCTATGACTCGAAAAGCCGCTCAGGCGCGCTGGAAGGTGGAGGATCAAAGAGGGTCGAGGTGTTGACGGGCTGCCGACCCTTGAAGAGCCTTGACCGAATTTCTAGAAGCGGGCCAGCGGCGACATAGTACGTGCTGCGCTTCTTGCCTTGTTGAGTCAACAAGCCCGCTCGCACCATGGCACCCAGGTCGGTCGTGGCTACTTGGTTGGAGATCTCTTCTTCCCAGCCTCTCAGCACTGAACGGTAACCGGAGTTGCGGACTCGAAGTCCGACAGCAGCATCGAACAGTGCCGCCATTGAGCGCGCCGGAACGGCGTTCGACGTCACCAGGCTCTCGATCTCAACCCACATCAGTTCTGATTCACGCACGCGTCGGAGAATGCTCGTTGCTTGTACATAATGAGCCTCCAAGCAGAATCTGATCCATGGGCGGGCGTCGCCACGGGGGTTCCAGATGCCCTGGGCCGTTTCAGCGAGCACCCGGTAGTAGTTCTGCGTATTTGCACCAAAATATTCTTCAATGCTGCAAAACTCTGGCACGAGGATGCCCTCTCGGGCCAGTACGAGCGTCTGCACACAGCGAGCCATGCGGCCATTTCCGTCTCGGAAGGGGTGAATCATCGCCAAATTGAGGTGCGCCATTGCACCCCGTATGAGGGCCGGCACATCGTGATCCGTTGCGACTTGTATGGTCAGTTCTTCGATCAGACCGGGTACCTCGTGTGGATCCGGTCCTTCGTACACGATGTCGCCGGTCGCGTCATTTCTGATCCAGATGGCGCCTGGCCGCCATAGTCCTGGTCCGGCGTCGAACGAGTACTCGGTCATCATGAAGTGAAGGCTGCGTAGAAGCGCAGGGGCATACTCAAAATGCTGGTCGTGCGCCAGTTGCAAGACGTAGGTCATGGCACGCCGGTACCCCATGACTGCGTGCCAGTCCTCGTCTCTAGCGTCAGCGGGGTCGTCGCCTTCGATCGCAGCGACTGCATCTTCGACCGACACGTTGTAGCCCTCGATGCTGTTCGATGCTTGGATCGCTCTAGCAGACAGGACGCGTCGGACCGAGCCAACCCAACGGCGGCGTTCCCCGGTGTAGTAACGCAACTCACGGCGCAGCTCGTCGATCCGCGCCAAGGCGGCCCGCTCTTCTTTTTCGACGGACGGGACCCCATAGATCAACGGCAAGACCTCCCAATTGATACAGGGTAAGCTTCCATTGCTACAAGTGATACTATCACTTGCAGCAATAGAAGCAATCATCGATTATCCCCGAGCGTCAAGCAACCGGCCCGGGGGGCGTGTTGACCGCACCACCGCACGGCTGCGGCGAGCGGCCAACACGGGCGGGGGTGTCAGGAGCAGAGCAGCCCGACGTCGACCACCACGCCAGGGAGGCCAGGTGGCTCGACCACGTCACCGGGACCCATCATGCGCACGTCGCGGTACCCACCGCTCCAGGGCCCGGTGCACACCTCGACCCGGCCGGCGTCGAGATCGATGCCCCAACTACACCTACGGGTGGCGGTTGCTGTTCGTGGTCGGCGGCGTGATCGCCGCCGTTGGCCTGCTCGGCCGTTTCCAGCTCCCTGTGTCGCCGCGATGGTTGGCGTCGCATGGTCGCGCCGATGAGGCCGAGGCCATCGTGGTCCGCATGGAGAACACGGCCCGAGGGCGAGGCATCGACCTGCCCGAGCCCCACATCGAGCAGGTGGCCACCGAGGAGCTCGGGGTTTCCCGGCCCGAGCGCTGCTGCGCCCCGTCTACGCCCGCCGACTGGCTGTGCTCATCCCCATGTGGTTCCTGTGGTACATCGGCAACTACCGGTTCCTGGGCGACTCCGCCGACCTGCTCTCCAACCGGGGTTACGACATCGCCAACTCCATCCTGTACCTGGGCGTCGGCGGCCTGGGTTACCCGGTCGGGGCCCTGATCATGGCCTGGCTGGCCGACCGGCGGGAACGGAAACAGTTGATGTTCGCATCGTCGGTGGTGTGGTTGGTCGGGCTCATCCTGGTCGGCACCCTGGCCAACGAGGGGGTGCTGGTCGCCGGGGCGTTCCTGGCCGCCCTGGGGCTGGGCATGTGGCTGCAGGTGGCGTACACCTACACCGCCGAGTGCTTCCCGACCGCAGCACGATCGACGGGATTCGCCGTGTCCGACGGGGTGGGCCACGCCGGTGGCGCGGTCGGCGGGCTGGCCTTGCCGCACGTGGTGGCCGGGGCGTCGTTCTTCACAGGGTTCGCAGGCATCGGGGTCACCGGGCTCCTGGCTGGCGTGGTGGCCCTCTTCGGTCCCAAGTCGAGCGGCCGTCGCCTGGAGGACATGTCCCGCTGAGCTGCCGGTGCTGGGTGCCCGGTCGGCCCGTGTCGTCGATCACAGGGTAGGGAATGGCCTCGTCGGTCCTCTGATGGGTGTGCTGCGGCGTCTGCGGGCTGCTATTCGCCGGGCCAGCGGTGTGGTTGTCCCCAGGGGTCGGGCCAGGGGCTGGGCCAGTGGGCCGACTCGGTCCGGTCTGGCTCTGTCCGGTTGTTGCTGCTGGCGATGTCGGACAACGGGTAGGGCGCGAGGTCGGGTCGGGGTGGGGGCAGAGGTGCTTCGATGAGGAGTCCCTCGGAGCGGAGCAGGCCGTCGACGATGCCTGACAGGTCGCTGAGGGCGTCGCCTTCCCAGTTGGGGGTGCAGGCGACAACGCTCGGTTCGATGCCGGGATCGGCGTCGATTCCCTGGGAAGGTCGGGTGGCGGCCGACGGGATGGGTCGGCCGTCGGCTCTGGTGAAGCTCCAACCGCCGCCCGGGGCCGGGTCGATGCGGAAGGCGCCTTCATGGTGACGATGGTGGTGGCGGCTACACAGCGAGATCAGGTTGGCCATGCTGGTTGGGCCGCCGTCAATCCAATGTTCGACGTGGTGGGCCTGGATGCGCCGGGTGGTGCAACCGGGATATTGGCAACCCCCGTCTCGGCGGGTCAACGCCCGGCGCAGAGCCCGGTTCACCCGTCGGGTGCGCCGCCCGACGTCGAGGACATGGCCGAATTGGTCTTCGAGGATCGTCTCCGTCGGTGCTTCACAGGCCAGGCGTCTCACGACGTCGGGGTCCAGTCCGGGTCCGTCGTCGATCTGGCACACCCCGTCGGGGCGGTCATCGGCGGTGCTCTCGAGCACTCGGCGCTCGGCGATGATGCTCACGACATAGCGGTCACCGACGTCGCCCGATCCGTGCTCCCCGTCGCCGCTGTCTGGGGTGGGGCGGTCGAGGTAGGCGCCGGCCATGGCCATCAGGGCGTCTGCATGTACAGCCCCGGCGGGGTCCAGGGTCGGGTCGTCGGCCTCGGCATCACCACTGCCTTCACCGGCGCCGGACCCGGTGTGGGGATCAGCCCTTTCGGCGTCTTCGGCTGTCCTGCGGTCGGTGGCTGCGGTGAGGGCGGCGACGAAGACAGCTCCGTCCTCGGGCGCCAGGCGGAAGGTGCCGACCAGCGAGCCGTCGTCGTCGGTGCAGATGCTCAGTGTGCGCCGGGCGTGGGGGGCGTCGCCCGGGTCGGTAACGTCGGGCCGGGCCCGCCGGTAGGCGCGCACCACCGTCTCCAGCTGGGACGCGGTCATGGCGTCGGCCAGATCGACGAGGTCGGACTCGGTGGCGGTCGTGGCTACTCGGGTGATGGCGCGAACCTGCGAATACGACAGGGCTCCGGCGGCGAAGCGTTCTCGGACCAGTCCGAGCTCGGCCAGGGCGGCGCCGATACGGACGTGTTCTCGGGCCGCCACCGGTCCCATGGCACACTTCCAGGTGAGCCACTGGGCCATGGAACGGCATTCCCAGGTCTCCCAGCCTCCTCGCCGGTCGTACTCGGCCACGGCCAGCACGAACGCGCAGGTGGCGGCAGCCAGACGGGCGGCGAACCCGCAGATCCCGTCTTCGAGCTGGTCGGTGCTCAACGCGGCGATGTCGACGCCGGCGAGGGTCGGTGCGGGTCTGGTGACGGTTTCCATCACCTCCAAGTGTATCGAACGTACGTTCGCCTCGCCAGGGTGTTTCCGCGGAAACATCTGCGGGGCGATCGGGCGGCGCACGAAGCCCACTTCTCGTTCAGATGCCGATGTTCGGCGCGGTTCGCTCAGGGCCGGGCACGCCGGGAAACTCGAGCACGATGTTGGTTCCTCCGCCTGGGTTGTCGTCGACGCGGACGTGGCCGTGGTGGTCGGCGATGATGCCAGCGACGATGGCGAGGCCGAGGCCGGCTCCGCCCGTGGCTCGGGCCCGGGCGGGGTCGCCGCGGTAGAAGCGTTCGAAGACCTGTTGCCTGTCGGCGACCGGGATGCCAGGTCCTCTGTCGGCGACGGCGACCTCGACGCTGTTGGCCGTTGTGGTCACGCCGATGGTGACCTCGGTGTGCTCGGGGCTGTATTTCTGGGCATTCTCGATCAGGTTGGCACACACTCGAACGACGGCATCGGCGTCGGCCATGACCCACGATGGCTCGGTGGTGATGATGATGGGGTGATCGGGGGCCAGGCTGGACCATTGCTTGGCGTGGTCGGCGACCAGGGCGCCGAGGTCGATCAGCTCTGTGGGGGAAGCTGGTTGGCCGGCGTCATGGCGGGATAGCACGAGGAGGTCGTCGACGAGGTGGGACATGCGCTCGGTCTGGGTTTGGATGTGGGCGAGGGCCTCGGATAGGTCGTCGGGGTTCGTGGCGGAGCCGAGGCGGAGGACTTGCGCTCCGCCGCGGATGGCGGTGAGGGGGGTGCGCAGTTCGTGGGAGGCGTCGGCGAGGAAGCGGCGCATGGTCTGATCTCGGACGCGGAGATCCTCGACGACGGTGTCGCGTTCGATGAGGGCGCTTTGGAGCTGGTCGACCATGCGGTCGAATGCGGCGCCGAGCTGGCCGACCTCATCGGGGCTGCGGGCGAGGTCGGCCCGCTGGTCGAGGTCGCCGCCGGCGATGGCGTCGGCGGTGCGGGCAACCTTGCGCAGGGGGGCCAGCCCGGCGCGCAGCAATGGGATGCTGAGGGCGGCGGCGGCAGCCAGGGCGATCAGACCGCCGAGGACGGTGACGGCGAGGACGACACGGACGGCGGTGTCGTCATCGGCGATGTCGGTGACCAGGATGGCCTGGTCGGGTCCGAGGGGTTGGCTGACGGCGAGGAGGTGATGGCCTTGGGCGTGAAG
>JALZAH010000515.1 GCA_030948425.1 Actinomycetota bacterium | reverse complement strand
GGTCGTACCCGAGCTCGGCGCGGCTGCCGACCAGGTAGAGCACCGTCAGACCCCGTCGGGCGGCCATGCGCTCGAGCTCTTCGCCCAGCGCCAGGTCCGTCTGCCGGCTCACACGGTAGATGAGGATGACCTCCCCGGGCGCGCCTGGCCGCTCGGCGGTGAAGGCCTCGGCCAGGGCGCGCAGCGGACTGATGCCCGAGCCGCCGGCGATGAGCAGGACGCGGCGACGGGTGCGGCACTGCTCGGTGAAGGTGCCGAAGGGGCCTTCGGCCAGCACCGGCGTGCCGTGGCGGAGACGGGCGAGGCCGGCCGAGTGCCCGCCGACGGCCCGGACGGTGATCCGCAACCGGTGGCCGGTGGGAACGGCGGAGACCGAGTACGGGTGAGCCGACCACATGTGACCGGGGGCCACGAAACGCCACAGGAAGAACTGTCCCGCCCGGGCGCCCAGCTCGTCGAGGCGCACCCCGCGGATCCACACCGAGACCACCCCGTCGGCCTCGGGTACAACCCGCTCGACGGTCATGCGGTGCACGAACCACTTCCGCGCCGGCACGATGACCCGCCAGATGACGACACAGCCGGCGACGGCCAGGTACAGACCGGTCCAGATGGCCTTGTTCAACGGGTGACCGACGAAGTCGACACCGGTGGACGTCTGGTGGAAGAAGGTGAGGGCAATGGCCACGTAGGTGGTGACGTGCACCCAGTACCAGGCTTCATAGGACAGATGGCGCCGGGCGAAGCGGGCACTGCTCAGGCCGACAGCGACGAAGATGACCGTCCCGGCGGTGGCCTTGAGCATGTCCGGATAGGTGGTGGTCACATTCCACAGCTCGGCGAGCACCGCGTGGTGGGCAGTCAGGCCGTAACCCCACACGGTGAGCAGGACATGGGCGATGATCAGGATCACCACGTTGGTTCCGAGGGCCCGGTGCCACGAGACCAGCCGGTCGAGGCCGACGGCCGCCTCGAACCACCGCAGGCGGCACAGCAACAGGACCTCGACCAGCACCAGGTAACCGGCGAAGAGCCCAGCGACCCTCCCGGCCGAGGTCACCCACGGCCCGAGGCCGTGAACCGCAGCGCTCGTAGCATCGGACCACCACAGACCGGCGACAACCAGACCGCCAGCGACGAGGACGCAGCGTAGGGCGCCGGCAGAAGCGGTGAGCCGACGGCTTGGGACCGGCGGGGGGGCCGGGGGCCGGAGCGGCGCAGGGACAGGCCTGGCGTTGGGCCTGGTGATGGTCACCTGATCATGATCGACCACGAAGCTGAGAGAACCCCGGGAATGGCGGTAAGGGTTCGGGAAAGCTTTAGCTCGAGGGCGGCTGGGAGACCACGAAGAAGTCCCGGGACTCGCTGGTGGGTCCGAGGTAACGCTCCGCGGGACGTCGCATCGACGGGTAGAGCTTGGTGGCGGTGGTTGCCCCGCTCGGGTCGGTGTGGTTGAAGAAGTTGAACGTCACCCATTCGGGGTTGAGGTCGAGGGCCATGGCCCGCACCGCCCCGGCCCGCTGCAGCGACTCGGCCAGCGTCAGGGCGGTCAGGGCCGGACCGGCGACATAGACCAGCCCCCCGTTTGCTGTCACCCCCAGCCCGGAGCGGGGGACGACGGTGGCGGTGCGCACCGTGGTGCCCCAGATGCTGGCGTCCTTGTAGGTGGCGGAAGGGGCCGGCTGGCCGTGGTCGACGATCGGCACCAGGTTCTGCAGGACGGCCTTGACACCGGGTTTCATCGACACCTCGCTGCCCCAGGCGCCGATGTCGACCTTGCCATCCGCAGAGATGACCACCGAGGCGGCGCCGTCGCGCAAGGGCACCGCTTGGCGGCCGTCGAGGTAGAAGCCGCCGTGGGCGTCGGCGAAACGGAAACCACCGTTGAATGCGGCCAACGCCGCCGCCTCGGCCGGGCCGCTCAGGTCGGGCGGTTCACTCCACGATCCTCCCGGCTCCCGGCTCCCGGGGACGAGCGACAACGCCAGGGCTTTCGGATCGATCCACACCGCGCTGGTGATCTGACTGGTGTAGGTGGAGTCGGCCCGGAACTGAGCCTCGTACATCCCGGGCCGGCCGTGGACGAGCGGGCCGACCGCCTGCCACTGGCCTTCACCCGGCAGAGCGGGCGAGACGACGAGGGGAAGATTGGCCGGGGGCGGCAGGTGGGGCGTCACGGCCGACGGCAGCGGTCCGACGATGGGGGGGGCGGGCACGGAGGGTGTTGCGGGAGGAGCGGTTGTGGTGGGGGCAGCCGGGGGCAGGGCGTTGAGCGCCTGCGGCCTACCGCCCTTGGTGGGCGCCTGCGACTGGTAGTACCACGATTCGACAGGGGTGACCAGCGCACTGGCGTGGTGGCTGCGAAGCCAGTCGGCCAACTTCGCACTGTAGGACTCGTTGCCGGGACTGGTGGCGGCCCCAACCAGTGCGGTGGTGATCAGCAGGGCCACCACCACGCCGACAGCCAGCATGATGCGCCGTCCACGCCGCAACCGCTGGGACCGCCGACGCCGGCGTTGGCGGTCCGGACGATCGCCGGGCAACGACCCGTTCCCGAACGACGGTTCGGGAGGAGTGAGGGTGTCGGAGGCGAGTTCGGTCACAATGTCGTCACAATGGTGCAGTCTGGGGTCTTAGACGGTCCCACCCTGGGTCGGTCCCGGCAAAGCTTCGGTTAATCTCATCCTCTTGCGGCACGGTCGCCGGCCGTCATGACTTGGGGCGGCGGCCGATCGAAGGCGGAGACCGGCTGAATGCAATGTAGCGAAGCTGTGAAGCTGCGTGGTTGCGCACATGCAAGACAACATTCCCCCGACCCTGCGGCGCGCCCAGAAGCTGACCCGCCTGGACCTCAGGCCTCCGGCCCCTGCCCTGGCACAACGCCGCCGCCGGATAGGCCCGTCGCTCCCACCCGCGGGGGCTGTCTGCAGTCCTCAGGTGTGCACCGGGTGCCGCCCCGAGCGTCGGCGTCGGGCCTGGCGCACTCCGATGACGGCGTCGAGCCCGCCGGCAGGGGCAGGAATGAGGCTGACCTGGAGGTCGTTGCGGATGCTCAGCTGACGGACGATGGCCAGACCCAACCCGCCGTGTGCACCGGTCGGCGCGGAGCCCTGCCAGAAACGATCGAAGGCTCGGCTCAGCTCCTCGTCGGTCATGCCCGGTCCCTCGTCGGCGATGTGAATCTCGAATCCCGGCTCCCGGTCGTCGTCGAGGCGAACGGTGATGGTGCTGTTGGCCGG
>JALZAH010000480.1 GCA_030948425.1 Actinomycetota bacterium | reverse complement strand
GAGCACGTACGGGGCGGGGGGCAGAGTCGACGGGGTGACCGTCCGGGCCGGCACCCGACCCGTCAGCGTCACCGTCCACATCGTGGTCCGCCTCGGTGAGCCGATCCCGGAGCTGGCCGAGACCGTCAGCGATGACGTGGGCGACGCCCTGCGGTCCGCGTTGGCTGACTCGGGGCCGTGGGAGGTTGGTGTAGAGGTGGTCGACGTCGTCTCCGGGAGCAGTGATCTCGGGGAGGCCGATCCCGGCAACGTCGGCCCACTAGGGCGCGAGTCTCACCGGGAGATCCGGTGAGGCGACTGAACCGGGCCGTCGCCCTGATCGTCGGGCTGGCTCTCGCCGTGGCATCGGTCCTGGCCGGCATCGAGATCATGGAGTTGACCCTGGGCAACCCGCCGCTCCTCGTTCCTCGTCACTCGTGGGACAGCGGCCTGCGCACCCTGCAATGGGGCAGCTTCGGGCTGGAACTGACATGCGTCATCCTTGTTGTCGTCGGCGTCGTGCTCATCGCCCTTCAGCTCATCCGCCGGAGGCCCGTCCGTTTGCCCCTCCGCTCTCGTCCCGGGCAGTGGGCCTGGGTGTCCCGGGGCGGTCTGGCCCGCCGGTTGGCCTTCGATGTGGCCGAGCTCGACGAGATCACCTCCAGCAAGGTCCGGGTGGGCCGGAGCCGGGTCAGAACCAAGGTGGTGCTGGCTGCGGGCACCGACCGAGCGGCCGGCGTCGAGCGGGTCGGCAAGGTCGCCCAGGAGACGCTGCGCAGCATCGGCATGGTCCACGAGCTCAAACTTCGTGTGGTGGCCACATCGGCCGACCCTTCGGTGGAGCGCCCAGAGTGACGACCGACGAGACCGTGATCCCGACGACCGAGACGCTGGAGCCCGAGGGATCCGCCGACCGCCCCGGTGGCTCCCCGCACGAGGCCCGGTTGATCCCCCCTCGCCCGAGCACCCGGGCGGGGCGGCGGCTCAACCGTATGACGGCATCGGGCGGTGGCCGGGTCGACCGGTTCGACCGGGGGTTGTTCCTCCTTGTTGGCCTCGTTCTGGCTGCGGCCGGGGTTGGCGGCCTGCTCCTCGGCGAGGGGGTCATCGACTGGACCTCCCCGGCCGCCCTCTACAGCCAGCGGGCGGCCGACGCTGCCGGCCACCCCGATCTGGCCGCCGGGATCGCCATGGCCGTCTGTCTGGTACTGCTCCTGCTTGCTCTGCGGTGGGCCTTCGCCCAGCTCCGCCCCGTCTCCGACGGCGAACGACTCGCCACCCTCACGTTGGTCCCCGGCCCCCAGGGCCGGACCACGGTGGCCGCCACCACGGTGGCCAAGGCCGCCGCCGCAGACATCGCCAGTCAGGCGGGGATCACCTCGGCCCGGGTCCGGCTCAGGGCGCTCCGGCCCCAAACCAGGGTGACCATGACCGTCGAGATGAAGCTGGACGCCGACCCCGATGCCGTTCTCGACGAGCTCGACGCAGCCCTGACCCGCCTGCTTGGCGCCCTCGAGACGGACCGGTCGGAGTCCCGCACCGAGATCCGCCTGCGCTTCGCCCGGCCGGCGCGGGCGTCGCGCTCGGACCGGTCCGCCCGTGTCTCATGATCGGCCGGCCCCAGCCGACGAGGCGACCCTCGTACGAAGGGCGCAGGGTGGTGACATCGCCGCCTTCGCCGACATCTACCAACGCCACAGCCGGTGGGTGTTCGGCGTCGCCCTGCGCCTCGTCGGCAACGCCGGTGAGGCCGAAGAGGTCACCCAGGACACCTTCGTCGAGGTCTGGAAGTCGCTGCCCCGGTTCCGGGGCGAGAGCCTGTTGCGGACGTGGATCCACCGCATCTGCGTCAATCGTTGCTATCGAGCCAACGCCAGACAAGCCAGCCGCCGCACCGAGGAGATCCCCGACGACCTGGTCTCCACGGATCCCGACCCGGGCACCGTCGCCGCCCTCCGGGGTGAGCTGGCGGACCTACAACAGGCTCTCCTCGCCCTGCCCGAGGGTCTGCGCGCTGCACTGGTCCTGCGCGAGTTCGGTGGCCTGACCTACGACGAGGTGGCCGATGCCCTCGGCATCACCCTCACTGCGGCACGAAGTCGGATCCATCGCGCCCGCCTCGAGGTCGTCAGTCGCCTCAGCCCCCCACCGACCCCCATCGGCGCTGGTGTCGGCGTTCGCCCGTTCAAGGAGGCATCGGCGTGACGGATCTGGCGTGGCCGACGGTGCTCGCCTGTGGCACCTCCCCCGAGCTGCTCCTGGCATCGGTGGCCGATGAGGACGGCAGCGTCCCCGCCAGCCACATCGCCACCTGCCCGTCCTGTCGTGACGCCCTCCGCCAGCTTGGTCCCCGCCTCGATGTACTTCATCGGACCGGCTCTGTCCCCTCGGCGGTGCCAGCCGGCATCCAACGGCAGGTGTTGGCGCGGGTCCGCCACCTCCGGACGGGACCGTCGGTGGATATCGCCTCGCGCCAAGGACGCACGGCGGTGTCCGAGGACGTGATCGCCCAGTGCAGCCGGGCTGCCGCCGAGGAGGTCGAAGGCGTTCACGCCGCCCAGGTGACCGTCCGCCAACCCGGGTTGTCTCTCGAGGTCGGTCTCGTCGTCGGGTTCGAGCGGTCCATTCCCCAGGTGGTGCATGCGGTGCGCTCGGCAATCCAGGCCACGGTCCAACGTCAGCTGGCTGTCACCACCGTCGGCATCGACGTCAACATCACCGACATCGACGTTCCGTCGGTCGCCTGACCGGCCAGGAACGCCGGGCATCCACAGGCAACGAGCCCGGCGTCTCCTGATTTCGACAGCCTCCCTGTCTTCTCGCTGCTCAAGCAGGTACGCTTCACGCAGATCGCTGCGCAGCTGGCGGAGTGATGAACAGGGGGTACTCGATGGGTGTAGGGGTCAGCATCGTAATCGCCGCCGTTGGCGCCGTCCTCCGCTTCGCCGTCACCGTCAACGACAGTCACGGCTTCAACATTCACAAGATCGGCGTGATCCTGCTCATTGTGGGCATCGTCGGCTTGATCGTCTCGCTGTTCTTCTTGAAGTCCTGGGGAGGCTTCGGGGGCGGCGGCGGGGGTTACCAGCGTCGCCGGGTGAGTCGCACCCCTGGTCGCACCTACCGGGACCGTGACGGTCGGATCGTGGAGGAGCCGGGCGCGGTCGTCGAGGAGCGGGACCGCTTCTAACTAACCGAGGCAGGTCCCCCCAGGAGCGTGGTCGGCCAGCGGCGAAGGAAGAACCACGGGCCCGACGCCGTTGAACCCGGGCATGAGAGCAATAGGCGTTGTTGACTTCGGGGGACCAGAACAGCTGAAGGTGGTCGATGTGTCCGAACCGCACGCCGGTCCGGGCGAAGTGCGCATCCGGGTCCATGCCGCAGCGGTGAACCCGACCGACACCGGGCTGCGGTCCGGAGCCTACGGTGAGCGCCTCAACGGCATCGAGCCGCCCTAGGTCCCCGGCATGGACGCAGCCGGCGTGGTCAGCGAGGTCGGCGACGGCGCGCCCTGGCAGGTCGGCGACGCGGTGATCGCCATCACCCTCCCCTCCGGCGCCCACGGAGGGGCCTACGCCGACGAGGTGGTCGTGCCTGCCGAGTCGGTGGTGGCCCTGCCGGCCGGCGCCGACTTCGCCGCCGGCGCCACCCTGCCGATGAACGCCATGACCGCCCGCCTCACCCTCGATCGCCTGGCCCTGGCCCCGGGTGCCACCCTGGCCGTGACCGGCGCCGCCGGGTCCTACGGTGGCTATGTCGTGCAGTTGGCCAAGGCCGACGGTCTGACCGTGATCGCCGACGCATCCGAGGCTGACGAGGCGCTGGTCCACGGTCTCGGAGCTGACCACGTGGTCCGGCGGGGCGATGACGTCGCCAAGCGCATCCGGGCCATCGTCCCCGACGGTGTCGACGGCCTCGCCGACGGAGCGGTGCTCAACGACCTCGCCGTGCCCGCCATCCGTGATGGTGGGGGCATGGCCACGATTCGGGGCTGGGACGGCGAGCCCGGCCGAGGGATCGTCGTGCACAAGATCATGGTCTTCGGCTTCGCCAAGGAGCACGCAGCACTGGAAAGGCTGCGCGAACAGGCCGAGACCGGTGTCGTCACCCTGCGGGTGGCCCGGGTGCTGCCCGCCGAGCAGGCCTCCGAAGCGCACCGGATCCTGGAGGCCGGCGGCACCAGAGGGCGACTGATCCTCGACTTCAGCTGAGCTTCAACGGGCCGACCCCGTGCGGGTGGCCGACGCCGCGACCGTGTCGGCCAGATAGGTCCTCCGGCTGCACAGCATGAGGATCCCGCTGGCGGCCAGAGGGACGAGTATCACGAAAACACCGCACCTGACAGGGCTGTCTGGTCGGCCCCACTCGGTGGGCGGCCAGGACCACCGTACGGTAGAGTTGCGCACCGAGGAGAGGTGCGAGAGCGGCCGAATCGGACTCACTGCTATGACTCGTCCCCTTGGGAGATGCCGGCGGCGCTAGGAGGGCTTTCGAGAGAGCCACCTGCTCAGGGCCTGTTTTATAGCGGAGGTGTTTCGCCACTGATGGCACTTTTGGCTGCTCCTCTCGTTCTACTGTGGAATCAGCGTGGAATCAGCGTGGAATCGTGGAGCCCACATCGTTTCAGACCGCGGCCTGTTTGCAGTTACTCGGCACAGGAAACTTCGCCACCTGGGAGAAGCGCCTGGGTGGCGTAGATGTGGTTGCCCTGAGAGGCGCTCAAGCGCGTACCGTTGGGCCATGAGCCCTGCGGTTCAGATTGCGCTTGATGCCTATGTCCAGGCCGCCGATCAGCTCGTGGGGGCACTACTTGAGGCACTGGCGGAGAAGGTGCGCGAGCGCTATCCGCTGGCGTCAGCGATCCGCCTGGACTGGGATTGGACACAGGACCATCGGCTGGTCGTGAAGGGCACAGAGGTCGAGGATGGTGCAAAGGGACAGCTGTACGGGTCGAACGAGCAGTTCGAAGATCCAGGCTGGTCGGCAGCCGTCGACGAGCTTCTCGGGTGTCTTGCCGAGATTCGCCCTGACGAAATGGAGTCGATCAGCCTCTTGACTCTCCCTTGAGAGCCGGTTCGCAGTGGGAAACCGTTTGGAGCTCCATCTGCCAACGGCGAGACGAGGTGATGCGCGAGCTTGACAGCCGGCCCCATCGACCCACGGTTGCGAGCAACTGGCGGGTCCACTCAGCGGGCCACCTCGCTCAGGCCACAGCCGCAGCGAAGGCCTCGTAGAGGTCAGCCGGCAATGACCGCCGGAGTCGCCAGGTGATAGCGATCGGTCGTTCGCCGTCGTGGCGGACGTGGGTGGCCGGACCCAGGCACCAGAAGGCCCGGTCGTTGGTCGTCAGGCGGGCGAAGAGCACAACGTTGGTGCCGCGCTCGAGATGGTGGACGTAGCGCTGCCCGGTCTCGGAGCGTAGAGAGGTGTTGGATTGGCTCTCCCAGTGGATGAGGTTGGGACTGAGGGCGTAGTCCCGGTAGCGGGTCGTGGGAGAGAAGGAGCCGGCAGTCTTGTCCAGGGTGAACGCCAGCAGGTCGGTCCTCGAGGAGGGATCCCAGCGAACTCCTTCCTGCCACGCCGGGGGTTTGACGCCGGCGCCTACGCCGAAGGCGCTGAGGATCTCCGTCCTGGTGTAGCGGGCGTGGACCCGTAGCGGTATCACCGGGTCAAGCCCGATGTCGTGGTCGACGTGCTCAATGCGGCCGCCGAGGAGGTCAAGCACCTCGAGCAGCTCGGCCCGCACCTGGGGGTGACCCCAAAGCTGGTTCAGCGCCGTGACGAGGGGCGTGTTGACCGAAAGGCTGGTCAGCGATCCAATGAGCATGCGCTGCAGGCGTTGCTGGCGATCAGGCAGCCTCGCTCCGTCGGGCGGGGTGGCTTGGGTTACGAACGAGCGGTAGGCGGCGAGGCGTTCGGGATCGTCGACGTGAAGGAGCCGGCCAACAGCAAGGAGCAGCGGATTCTCATCGGCGCCTGGAGATTCGGTGGGCAGGCCGACGGCGCGGCGAAGTTGTGTCCAGCTGTGGTTGTTGGCGTAGATGTCGGTCAGGTCGAGGCCGGTCTCGGCGAGGAAGGTACTGAGGCCGATGTCGCCGAGGGAGTGCAGCTCCTCCTGCCGGCGTCGCCATGTAAGGGGCAAGGCCTCCCGGATGCTCCTGAGGATGATGTCTTGGGCGACTGGGTCGAGATTGATCGAGCATCCCGCGGGGAGGTACGGGAAGCCGGTGGCGACCTGGTCGGCGACCTCCCGCCGACTCCCTCTGAGGAGCGCCCGAAAGGTGCGGTCGAAGCGAAACTCTTGGCGATGGCGCCCGACGAAGTCGAGCACCGTGCACGCAGCCTTGTCACGGCTGCGACGCAGTCCTCGCCCGAGTTGCTGAAGAAACAGTGTCGGGCTTTCGGTTGGCCGTAGGAAGAGCAAGGTGTCGACGCTGGGTACATCGATGCCCTCGTTGAATAGGTCGACGGTGAACACCGCAGTGATACGGCCGGCCGCCAGGTCCTCCAAGGCTCGGCGACGATGCTCTGTGGGAGTCGTCCCAGTGATGGCGACGGCCGGAAGTCCGGCCTCTTCGAACCGGGCGGCCATGAACCGGGCGTGGGTCACTCCGACGCAGAACCCGAGGGCCCGCATACGGGCGGGATCAGTGACCTTCTGGGCGACCTGGTCGAGGATTCGATGGGCCCATGCGTGGTCAGCGGTGAGCAGACCGGTCAGCTCGTTGGGGTCGTAGCCCTGCCCGCGGCGCCAAGGGACGGAGCGCAGGTCGCTTCCGTCGTGGATGCCGTAATAGGCAAAGGGTACGAGGTGCTGGTCGGCGATGGCATCCCAGAGTCGCAGCTCAGCGGCGATCCGCCCATCGAACCACGACAGGATCGGGAGCCCGTCGGCGCGTTCGGGGGTGGCGGTAAGACCGAGCAACTCCACCGGTTCGAGGTGGTCGAGCAGGGCACGGTATGTGGGTGCGGCGGCGTGATGGAATTCGTCGATGACGATTACATCAAAGCCGTGAGGATCCAGGGCTTTCGGACCGGCTGCAGCCAGGCTTTGAACAGAGGCGAAGACATGGTCGAAGCGGAGCGGTCGCTCGTCGTCCACCCACAACTCGCCGAAGGACCCATCGCGAAGCGCATAACGGAAGGTTGCCTGACTCTGACGGAGAATCTCGGAGCGGTGGGCAACGAACAGCAGCCGGCTGCGGCTGAGTCGGTTGCGTAAGCGCGCGTAGTCCACAGCTGCCATGACGGTCTTGCCGGTACCGGTCGCAGCCACAAGCAGATTGCGATGATGTCCTTGGCTTCGGGCCAGCTCGATGCGCTCCAGTAGGGCTTCCTGGAATGGTCGGAGCTCCAGTTCGATGGGCGCCAACAGGATTCCAGGCCTGACCATGTCTGTTTCAGTCCGCACCCGAAACTCGACAGGGTCGTAGGTGGCGAACTCGCGGCCTTCCCAGTAGGAATCAAAGACGGCAGCCATCTTTGCGACGACGTCGGGGTTGCGGGCTGCCGATACCCGGACGTTCCACTCGACTCCGCTGAACTGGGCAGTCTGGGTCAGGTTGGATGAGCCCAGGTATGCCGTCGTCGTGCTCGCCGACCGATGGAACAGCCAAGCCTTAGCGTGCAGTCGGGTGGTCCCGATGTCGTAGGACACCTTGATCTCCGCCCCGAGGGCGGCCAAGTCGTCCAACGCCCGGGCCTCTGTGCTCCCTGTGTAGGTGGTTGTAAGCACCCGCAAACGACGGCCGGCCTCCTTATGTCGGCGCAGTACCTCGAGCAGGGGATAGATACCTGACCGGCGAATAAACGCCATGATCACGTCGATGGAGTATGCGGAGGCCACCTCGGCTTCGAGTTCGTGGGCGAGGGCCGGCTCCCCCGGGGCGTTGGTGAGGATCGTCGTGTCCAACAGAGGCGTCAACGGTCGGCCGATGTGCTCGACTTCCCCCGTCGGCCAGCGGCGCTCGATGGCGCGGAGCATTCGACCGCCATCCACGGGTAGGTCGGCAGCGGCGGCTTCTCGGTGGGCAGCTAGCTTGGTCAGTTGGTCAATGACGGTTCGTAAAACGGCCACGCCCTGTCTGGCTCGATCTTTCTCGGGCAGACCGTCGACCAGGCGGGCAACAATTCCAGCGATGTGGCGGGACAAGCGGTCGCCCGCCTCGACGTCCCTCAGGTCTTGGAGGTCGGGGACCAAGTCTCCCGGGAGGGCCCGGAGCCGGGTCAGGCTGGCCTCGGTGACCAGCTCCTCCCACAGGCCCGGTTCATCCCACTCGTCCATCGTCGTTCCGTCCTCCCGCCGACCGGTACCCGACGACGTTAGCCAGCGGACGATGGGCAAATCGGCCGACTGCGTGTGCGCCAGTGCTTGGCTTGGAGCGTGATGCCTACCGTTGCAAATCTTGAACGACGACCGCCTGCTTGCAAAATCGGCCCACGCGCGATGGACGCGCGATGGAGTCCGGGCGAGGAAGCCCACAGAGCTGCCCACGGCCGCTTCCACAACACGAGACACACCGGCGCCTCGATCTGTCCGGCGGCGTCTCGGTCGCCGCCGCTGCGGAGTATCCGGTCACTCGCTGCGATGCTGCTCGGGACGTATGCCCACCTGATGTCCGCCGATCACGGCCGGGGCCCGGACGGTGGTGTAGGCGGCGTTCCTCACTGAGGCGATGGAGGCTGGCCGTCAACCTGAGCGATGCCGTCGACGGCCTGGAGAACCTCAGGCTGGAGATGGACCTTCGCTACGCCCAGCTGCTCGCCTGGCGTCGCCGCAAGGTCTCCCCCGGCGACGGTCTCGGCTTGCAGATTGTCGCCTGCGATGAGCTCGCCCTCTTCACCGCCGCCGGCGAACGAAAGCAGCGGGAACGGGTCTCCGATCTCCTCCGGGATCTCGTGGCCCGAGGCCGGGCAGCAGGAATCGTGGTGATCGCCGCCACCCAGAAGCCGTCGTCCGACGTCGTGCCGACCAGCCTGCGGGACCTGTTCGGGTACCGCTGGGCCATGCGCTGCGCAACCCGAGAAGCTTCCGACACCATTCTCGGGTCCGGTTGGTCCACGAACGGGTACAGCGCCGCCGAGATCGACCCGGCCACCCGAGGAGTCGGCTACCTCCTTCACGAAGGCGGCTTCCCCGTCCGGATGCGCGCCGCCTACCTCGACGACGAGACGCTCGCCCACCTAGCCGACCGAGCCACCCGGCTCCGCCACCCGGAGCACCCGACATGACCGATCTCGATCCCCGGATCGTCGAACTCCTCCTGGAGCGCGCCGCCGATCCTGAGGCGTTCGAACAGTGGCGCCAACGAGGTCAGAAGACCGGCTGGTGCCGACACCCTGTCCGCCTCGTGGGATCCAGCGTCACCGCCGACTCCAGCCTGCGGACAGCGACGGGCCACCGTTTGCCCGTCATGCTCGGCCACCTACCGGACCGACGCCTTCCACCTGGTTGCGGCCGGGCTGCGAGGAGGCAAGGGCGTACCCGAGAGCATCGCCGAGCACCCTGTCGTCTTCGCCACCCTCACCGCCCCCAGCTTCGGCGCCATCCACTCCCGCCGCCTGGATCATGGCGCCGCTCGTGCATGCCACCCCGAACCGGCGTGCCATCACGGCAGGAGATGCCCGACGATCCACCTCGCCGGCGAACCGGACCTCGGCCAGCCACTGTGCCCGAGCTGCTTCGACTACCCGGCCGCCGTGCTCTGGAACGCCCTCGCGTCCGACCTGTGGCGCCGGACCACGATCGAGATCCGCCGATCCCTCGCCCGGAGTGCCGGGATCACGGAGAAGGTCCTCCGGGAGAGTGTCCGGCTCTCCTGCACCAAGGTGGTCGAGTACCAGCAGCGCGGATCGATCCACCTCCACGCCGTCATTCGCCTCGACCAACGCGAAACAGACCTGTCGCCCGAGGCGCCGTTCGACGCCGTGCTCCTCGCGGCCAGCGTCTGGCAGGCGGCCCGAGCCGTTCGTGCTCCGCAGCCGACCGGCAGCCCGGTCCAGGGCGATGCCCGCTGGGGGCAGCAGCTGGAGGTCCACGACCTCAGCCGCACTGGACCCGGCGTCGCCGCCGCCTACCTGGCCAAGTACGCCACCAAGTCAACCGACCCCGCCGGCCACCTCGACCACCGTCTCCGAGCCGGCGACATCGACCGCCTCGACGACCTGCTCAGTCCCCATCTCGCCTGGATGGTCCGCACTGCCTGGGATCTCGGAGCCGACCCAAGCCTCGAACACCTCGGTCTGCGGCGCTGGGCCCACACTCTCGGCTTCCGAGGCCACTGGCTCACCAAGAGCCGCTCGTACTCCACCACCTTCACCGCTCTCCGAACCGCCCGCAGATTGTGGCACGGAGACTGCGACACCCCGATGTTCGCGGTGCCCGGGACGAAGGAGACCGCCGATTGGATTTTCACCGGCCGCGACTGGCTCACCCCTGGTGACGCACTCCTTGCTGACTCCGCCGCATCTGACCGAGCCGCCGCTCGTCGTGCCGCCTGGGAGGAGCGATGACCGAGCAGCGGACGATCTCGACTGGTCGCCACCGTTCGCCCATGCGCCCGGACCCTGGCGAGAGGCGCTGGCTAAGCATCGTCGAAATCGCCGGCGACCTCGGCGTGTCGGGGAGCACCGTCTACAAGTGGTCGGCGAGGGGTAGGCCGTGGTTTCCTCGCTCTATCCGCCTTCAAGAACGGCGATATCCGAGTACGCCGAGACTGGTATAAGAGCTGGCTCTCCGAACTTGAACAAGAATCACTGGAATAGCGGGTGACTGGCAGACCAGCATGCAGTTTCACCGGCGGACCTATACTCAGCGCCGTGATCACACGGCGGCAGCGAATCGAAACAAGATGGCCGTTGACGATGCGGCCTCTTGATCAGCCGGCGACAGAAGAGGACCTCTGGTGAAGGCCGCCGACACGCCCGCTGACTGGGCACAGTGACTACGAACGTCTACGTTGACGGGTTCAACCTCTACTACGGGTCCCTTCGGCGCACGAACTACCGTTGGCTCGACCTTGAAGCTCTCTGCGGAAACCTGCTTCCAGGCGACCAAGTCAAGCGAATTCGCTACTTCACCGCTAAGGTTTCTGGCTCCATCGACCTAAGAGCTCCTCAGCGCCAGCAGACCTAATCCGAGCTCTCAGAACCCTGCCTTCGGTTTCTATCCACTTCGGTCATTTTTTTGAGCAACCCCAGTATGGATGCCGATCTACCCTCCTCCCGCCAAAGGATCCAAGAAAGCTCACGTTCTGAAGACGGAAGAGAAGGGCTCTGACGTTAACTTGGCGTCTCACCTACTTCTCGACAGTTTCCAACAAGACTCAGACAGCGTCGTTATCATCTCCAACGACTCTGATCTTACTGAGCCGCTTCGAATGGCGAGATTCGAGCTTGGTCGCAACGTCGGTGTCCTTAACCCTCACCCTGCAAACAGGCGCAGCCGAGTACTCAGCGCGGACGCCAACTTCTTCAAACAGATTAGGCCCGCCGCTCTCGGGGCGAGCCAATTTGCCCCCACGCTTGTGGACAGTGTCGGAACCTTCCACAAACCCCCATCTTGGTAGGAAACGCAGAGACCCGCCTCTCGGCGGGCCTCGCACCTAATCGCCAAGGCGATTAGGGGGATGCAGACACTGTACCCGCATCTGGGGCAGTTAGACAAGCACCGCTTGTCGGGTGGTCGCCTGTCTCCGCGCGAGACGCCTAACCCAAAGTGCGAACTCTGCGCGTCTCCTCCCTCTGGAAAGTATCCTGTCTCCGCCACCCCCAAGCTGGAGCTAACCGAAACTGACTACCAGTCGCCGCACTCCGTCGTCCTCTCGCCCCGGTGCCACACCCTGGTAGATGTCCAGGAAGACGGACAGGGTTTTGTGCCCCGACCAGCGCTGGCATACAACGGCGTCGACGCCCTCCCGGAGCCACCAAGAGCAAGCCGCATGCCGCAGGTCGTGCCGGCGCAGTCGGGACAGCTTGGGTTGCCGAGGATCGTCTGCGGCAAGGTCCTGCCGGGGCGGGAACATCGTCCTCCTAGCCGGCGTCCATACGTTCCGCCCGAACAGGTCATGGTCGAAAGGCTTTCCGTTCCGGTGGAACACGAGGCCGCTCGGGCCCTCGCCGTAGGCGGACAGATGGTGACGAAGCTTGGTCGTAAGCACAGGCGGCATCGGAGCGCGGCGGGTATCGGTGAGATCCCGATCCTTGAGTGGTCCCCAATCCGGGTCCTCGTCGGTGTCCAGCCATCGGGCGGCGGTCGGCCGGTGGCTCCGGCGGACGGTCAGCCAGCCCGGACCATCGTCAGCCGGTAGGTCC
Organism: Actinomycetota bacterium; assembly: GCA_030948425.1. Classification (GTDB taxonomy): domain Bacteria; phylum Actinomycetota; class Acidimicrobiia; order Acidimicrobiales; family Palsa-688; genus JALZAH01. Next base: position 2,194 of record JALZAH010000480.1, on the reverse strand, counting down.
ACGTCTTCCCACAAGAGGCCGGCAGCTTCGCCCGGGCGGAGACCGGAGAGGGCCATGACGAGCACGAAGCACTCGACCACCGGTCCCCAGGTGCCCTCGGTCGAGCAGAGCTTGGCCAGCTCGAGGGATTGGGGAACGTCGAGTACCAGGTCGGCGTCGACCGCCAGGGCCTCCCGGGTACTTCCCGCTGTAGCCTTGCCCTTCACCTTCCGTCGGGGCCGGATGACCACCCACGGGTTGCGGTCGATCGGGATCTCGTCGCGGCTCACCGCCCACGTCCAGCACGCCTTCAGTGACTGCAGGAACCGGGTGATGGTCGCCGCCGAGACTCGCTTGGCCGGGTTCCGTTGGTTGATCTCGAAGCGGGCGACGAAGGCCTCGACCTGGGCGGCCGTGAGTGAGTCCGCCGGCGCCGAGTGGGCCTCCAACCAGGCCCGTCCCTCTCGCTGCCGATCGGTCATCTGGTCGGCGAGGTGGCCGGGAAGGAAGCTGGCGTGGTCCAGGAAGTCGTCTACCGCCACCTTGGTGGCCGGATCCGGCGAGGCGTCCGGGATCAACAGCCAGCGCCGGGCCCGGTTGAGCGAAGCGGCGGCGGCCACCTTGGTCCTCGGCTCCCACTCGGGGTGCTGGTGGAAGTAGGCCTCCGTGAGCTCGAAGACCGTCGGCACGGTCGGTCCCATAGGCGCCGGCGGAGGTGACGGGGCAACGAACTGCTTGGTCCGCAGATCGAACGGCAGGCCGGCGGCGAAGTCCCGCTCGAGGCGCTCCTTCCACGTCCGGGCGTGACCGGCCCGGCGGAACCGCTTGCGCCACTGCATCCCGTCGACCCGGCCGGCTACGTCCCAGCAGTCGACCGTTCGGCGCCCACCACCGGCGGAGGCTCGTTCGACAGTGGACCCCTTCTTGATCCACGTCGAGAAGCTGCGCGGGACCCAGGGATCGGGATAGGTGCGGGACATGGTGACCTCCTCAGCGACGCCGTACGCCAAGGCAGCCCGACCCTGTGGGGCTGCGATCTGCACAAACCCTAGCATCCTGCTGTTGCATTGGAGCTGCATCGGACGCCGGAGGCCGAGCGTGCGGGCGAGCCAACATCGTCGGAAGGTGCCTCCCCGAAGGCCGCCAGAGGGCCGACAAGACCGCCCAACGGCGAGCACCGACAGCGGCCTTGGCCAGGTGTTTCGCGCAGCCCGGCGAACTGCACCACCATGAGGTACAGTTGGGCACCGAGGAGAGGTGCGAGAGCGGCCGAATCGGACTCACTGCTAATGAGTTGGCTTGGGAAACTGGGCCCGAGGGTTCAAATCCCTCCCTCTCCGCTCTGGATGACCCTGGCACTGTTGCCAACCCCGGTGGTGGCTGTGTCGGGCTCGACCAAGACGGACCAAGACGGATGGGAACGGCCCCTCGGGGCGTCATGCGACGCCTGCAGACAGGCATCGACGATGGACCTGGCCCTCCACGTGCTCGATGAGGTCGTGCACGACGTCGCTGAGGTCAGCCTCCCTTCGCGATCTGTACCAGCATCGGCGGGTCCTGGGTCCTTGAAGCGCGGCGATCCTCCGGTCGTCGACGACGGTGTGGCACGCAGCGCAGGATTCGATAGTTCAACGCCACAGCGTCGCTCGGCGCCCGAACCGCCCCGACCGCCCCCCGAACCGGCCCCAGCCGCGAGACAGCCCCCTCGCCGCCCCCGCCTCCCGCCGCCCCACGCCAGGAGCGCCGCCGGGGCGGCGGGAACACCCAAGCCGTGCCAGACTGACGGCCCGCCCCCACGCCCGGTCGAGCCCGACCGCACCCACGCCCGACCACACCCGACGCCCGCCCGACCGCACCCCAAAGCCCCCCGCCCTGACCCGATCCATCCGACTTCGCCCGTGGCAGAAGGCTGCCCTGGAGCGCTACGACGCCACCGCCGGCCCCGACTTCCTGGCTGTGGCCACCCCCGGGGCAGGCAAGACGACCTTCGCCCTGACCGCCGCCGTCGGCCAGATGACGATGGCGAACGGGCCCCGTCGGCTCATCGTGGTCGCCCCCACCGCCCACCTCAAGCGCCAGTGGGCGGCCGCCGCCGCCGCATTCGGCCTGCACCTGGACCCGGCATGGGTGGCGGCCGACGGCGCCCTGCCGGCCGACATGCACGGGATCGTCACCACCTACCAGCAGGTGGCCGGCAACGCGGCGGTGCTGCGCC
>JALZAH010000467.1 GCA_030948425.1 Actinomycetota bacterium | reverse complement strand
GCCGAGCAGCCCGGGACGGAGCCGGGCCACGCCATCGGCCAGGACGCCGGGGAGATCGAGGGTGCCCACCACCCGGTCCTCGGTAGCTCCGAGAGGCAGGTCGACAAACGGTGCCCCGCCAGCCAGCAGCGCGGTCAGGCCCCGGGCCAGCGTCGTCTTGGCCGAACCTTTCTCCCCGCGCAGCAAAACCCCGCCGATGCGGGGATCGACAGCCGCCAGCTGAAGGGCCAGCTTGGCGTCGTCCTGGCCGACCACGGCACTGAAGGGGAACCGGCCGGCGGTGGGTTCGAAGCTCGTGTTGGCCTCAGCTTCGGTGGTCATCGCATCTCCTCCCAGCCCTCGCCTTCGAGGATGGCATCCTCGAGGGCCCGGCGGGCCTCCGGGGATGCCTGCCACAGATCACGCTGATCGGCCTCCAACAACCGTTCGGCGATGGAGCGCAGGGCGGCGGGGTTGGACTCGGCGAAGAACTTCCTGACCTCGGGATCGGCCACGTAGGCGACCGTGACCCGTTCGTACATCCAGTTCTCCACGATGTGGGCGGTGGCGTCGTAGCCGAAGAGATAATCGACGGTGGCGGCCAGCTCAAAGGCACCCTTGTAGCCGTGGCGGCGCATGGCGTCGATCCACTTGGGGTTGAGAACCCGGCTTCGGACCACCCGGGCCGCCTCCTCGGCCAGGCTGCGCACCCGGGGGTTGGCCGGGTCGGAGCTGTCGCCGAACCAGGCTTTGGGGGCCGTGCCGGTCAAGCTGCGAACGGCGGCGACCATGCCCCCGTGGTCCTGGAGGTAGTCATCCGAATCGAAGATGTCGTGCTCGCGGTTGTCCTGGTTCTTCACGGCCACCTCGATCGCCGCGAACCGCCGACGCATGCCCTCGGGGGCGGCCGTGCCGTAGCGACCCCGGCCGTAGGCGAAGCCGGACCAGGCCAGGTACACCTCGGCCAGGTCGGCGTCGGTCCGCCACGAGCCCCGCTCGATGACGGGGAGGATGCCCGAGCCATAGCCGCCAGGCGGAGGCCCGTACAGGCGGGCGTCGCCCATGCCGACCGCCCGGACGGGGTTGTCGGCTGGGTCCTCGTCGAGGCCGGCCACCAGGCGCACAGCGTCGTCGAGCAGCTCGACGACGTGCGGGAAGGCGTCACGAAAGAAGCCGCTGATCCGTAGTGTGACATCGACACGGGGACGGCCCAGCTCGGCGATGCTGATGGCCTCGAGACCGCTGATCCGCTGGCTCTCGGTGTCCCACGTGGGGCGTACGCCGAGCAGAGCCAGAGCCTCGGCGGCGTCGTCGCCGGTGGTTCGCATGGCGGCCGTGCCCCACAGCACCAGGCCCACCGTGCGCGGCAACCGACCGGTCTCGGCCACGTGGCGCTCCACCAGGCGGTCGGCGAGTCCCTGGCCCACCTCCCAGGCCAGCGACGATGGGATGGCCTTGGGATCGACGGAGTAGAAGTTGCGCCCGGTTGGCAGCACGTGGGCCCCGCCCCGGCTTGGCGCCCCGCTCGGCCCGGCCGGCACGTACCGCCCAGCCAAACCGTCGAGGAGGTGGTCGAGCTCGTCGGTCGTCCGGGTCAAGTTGGGGACGAGACGTTCGGCGACCCAGCGCAGCGTCGGGTCGGTCGTCGTCGCCGCGTCCCAGCCGGACGTGGCCAGCGCTTCGACCAGGCGCCGGCATTCGGCCTCCACCCGGTCGGTGGCCGTCCTGGTGCCGGCGGCCAGATCCGCGCTCCCGGTGCTCAGGCGCAGCGCCAAGCGGTCGGCGACCGTAGCTCGCAGCGACGGAACGCTGCCCTGGGGCAAGCGGGTGATGGCCAGGACCACGTCGATCAGGGTGTCGCCCACCGGGGGGCCGCCGAGGACGTGCAGACCACCACGGATCTGGGCGTCCTTCAGGGCGCAGAGGTAACCGTCGACGTGGAGGATCATGGCGTCGAAGGCATCACCGTCGGGCGGAGAGTCGCCGAGATCAAGGTCGCGATGGATCTCAGCGGACACCAACAGGTCCCATACCTGGCTCCGCAACCGGGGCAGCTTCGACGGGTCCATGGCCGCCACCTGGGCATAGGTGTCGAGGAGTCGCTCGAGGTGGGCCAACTCGTCGTAGACGTCCGCCCGGGTGAGCGGCGGAGGGAGATGGTCGATGATGACCGCATGGGTCCGGCGCTTGGCCTGGGCACCCTCGCCCGGGTCGTTGACCACGAAGGGATACAGGCACGGCACGTCATCGAGGGCGACGTCGGGGTAACACGAGCCGGACAGGCCCAGCGCCTTGCCCGGCAACCATTCGAGGGTGCCGTGCTTGCCCAGATGGATCACCGCGTCGGCACCCCACCCGCCTTCGGCCACCGGCGCGGCCAGCCACCGATAGAAGCCAAGGTAGTGGTGGGGTGGCGGCATGTCCGGGGAGTGGTAGGTGCCGATGGGATCGGCGCCAAAGCCGCGCGGGGGTTGGATGGTGACGAGCACGCCGCCCAGGTCGACCCCGGGGAACACCAGGGCATCGCCGTGGACATAGACGTCGCCGGGCGCCGGGCCCCAAATCGCTTCGACCCCTTGGCGGGCGTGGTCGGGCAACGACGCGAACCAGCGGTTGTAACGGGCCGTCGGCAGACGGCCGGGGGAGGCGGCGGCCTGGGCATCGCTCAGTGTCGGCGTCTCATAGGTCAACCGTTCGGTCAGCTCGGCCATCAGCTCGTCACCGTCGCCGGGGATCCGATCCACCCGGTAGCCGGCCCCGGCCAGCGTCCCCAGGACCTCGATGGCCGATGCCGGGGTGTCCAGGCCCACAGCGTTGCCCAGCCGGCTGCGCTTCGTCGGGTAGGCGGACAGCACGAGCGCCACCCGCTTGTCGGCGGCCGGACGTCGGGCCAGCTGGGCGTGGCGTACGGCCAGGCGGGCCAGGCGGGCGGCTCGCTGCGGGTCGGTCCTGGTGGCCACCACATCGGCGCCGTAGCCGTCACCGAGCTCGACGACCTCCTTGAAGGCCACGGTCGGACCGATGATGCGGCCGTCGAACTCGGGGATGGCGACGCCCATGGCCACGTCCACGGGTGAAAGACCGGCCGGGTCGTCGGCCCACACGGCGCGAGACCGGCTCGACGAGGGGGACTGGATGACCGGCACCCCGAGGTCGACCAGGGCCGGGACCTCCCACGACGACGCCTCGTCGCCGCCGGCAGCGCCCGTGGCCCCCGCGGGACCCGAGCCCGCCGCCCCTGAGCCCGCCGCCCCGGCCACCAGGGTGGAGGTGATGACCACCTCGACACCGTGCTCCCGGCACAGCTCCACGGCCGGCACCGCCCCATCGGCGTCGGCCCGCAGCGAGTAGGTGAAGATGGCCACGGTGTCCGCCCCGGCCGACTCCAGGGCGTCACACAGCTCGTTCACGTAGGTGGTGTTGCCGGCCACCAGATGGGCCCGGTAGAAGACGACGGCGACCAGCGGGCGGTCCGGGTGGCGGGCCGCGCCGGGACGACCGAGCCCGGCGCCCTGCCAGACACCGTGGCCGGCGATCTCGACGGGCGGGTCGAAGCCGTGGCCGGTCATCAACACGGTGTCGGAGACGAAGCGGAGCAGGTTGGCCACGTTGGCGGGGCCGCCCGCCGCCAGGTACCGGTGGGACTCGGCGACGATGCCGGCGGGCACCGTGGACGCCCGGGCCAGCTCGGCGTCGGGCGCCGCCTCACCACCCAGAGCCACCAGCGGCACCCCTCGGCGCCTGCAGTCGGCTTGGAGGCGGTCGAAGGGTGCCTCCCACGCAGCGCGTCCACCGAGGAGGCGTACCACCACCAGATTCACGTCGGCCAGATTCACTTCCGGGACGCCCGACACCGAGGGTCCCCGGTCGGGGTGGACACCTCTCGTCAGGCGCAGCTCGCCGGGCAGGTCTTCGACCACAGAGCGCAGGGCCAGCAGCTCGGTGTCGGCGTTGGAGCAGAACAGGATCACCAGCTACTCGCCTCCATCCTCGTGGTGCGGCCCCCCTGTCGGTGTCCTGGCTCCCGGATCGGTGGTCCCCTCCGCCTTCCAGCCTGGTGGGGCCGTGGCGTGTCGGAGGTTCGCTCCCCGGTGACAGTTGCGGGACAGCCCCGGATTCACACCGGTGTTCCCGTCAGGTTGGGGCCAACGCTACCCGGCGGGGGACGGGCGGCGCACGGCCATGACAACCGGCGCCACGACCCCGCGCACACGTGCCCTCGAGGACCGGCGCTGACACCTGGCAGACTCGGGCGGTGCCCCGCCCCTCGATCGTCCTGCTCAACACCGGCCTGGGAAAAGGCAAGTCCTCGGCGGCGTTCGGGGTCATGGGCCGGGGGTGGGCGCGGGGATGGACCGTCGGGGTCGTCCAGTTCGTCAAGGGAGGCAAGTGGAAGACCGGTGAGCGCAAGCTGGCCGATCACCTGGGGATCGAATGGCACACCCTGGGCGACGGTTTCACCTGGGAGTCGACCGACATGGACGAGACGGTGGCCAAGGGTCGCCACGCATGGTCGGTGGCTGCGGTGATGCTGGCCGGTGGCGCCTACGATCTGTTGATCCTCGATGAGCTGACCTATGCCGTCAGCTACGGGTGGGTGGACGTGACCGACGTGGCCGCCGCGGTGCGGGACCGGGCGCAGAGGACCAATGTGGTCATGACCGGGCGCAACGCCGCCGAGGAGCTGGTCGACGTGGCCGACACGGTCACGGAGATGACCAAGATCAAACACGCCTACGACGAGGGCACCAAGGCGATCAAGGGCATCGAGTATTGACCACGGCCTTCCCGTGAGCACGGTCCTGCGTTGAGCAGAACCCTCGGGCCGCGGGTCATGATCGCCGGCACCCACAGCGGGGTTGGCAAGACGACGGTGGCCACCGGGCTCATGGCTGCGTTCGGGGCCCGGGGCACCACGGTGGCATCGGCCAAGGTGGGCCCGGACTTCATCGACCCCGCCTATCACTCGGCGGCCACCGGTCGCCCCCCGCGCAACCTCGACGCCTGGATCTGCGGGTCTGAGGCCATCGCCCCCCTGGCCGGCCGGGCGGGTGCGGGCGCCGATCTGCTCATCGCCGAGGGGGTCATGGGCCTCTACGACGGTTCGGGGGATGACACGCCGGCGTCCACCGCCCACGTGGCCGTGCTCCTCGACGCCCCGGTCATCCTCGTTGTCGACGCCCGGGCCATGAGCCAGTCGGTAGCGGCCCTCGTGCGCGGCTACCGGGACCACGATCCGCGCCTCCGCCTGGCCGGGGTCATCGTCAACTTCGTGGGCAGCCCCCGCCACGAGACCCTGCTGCGCGATGCGCTGGCCGTCATCGCCGTTCCCGTGCTTGGCGCCATCGGACGCGACGACGCCCTGACCTGGCGTTCCCGTCACCTGGGCCTGATCCCGGTGGTCGAGGATCCGGCCACCATCACCGCATCGCTGGAGCGCCTGGCCGCGGTCATCGCCGAGCGCTGCGACCTTGACGCCGTAGCCCGGATCGCCGCCACCGCCCCCCGACGCCCGGTCGACGACCCGCCCCTGCCGACGGCGACGGGGCGGCCCCGGATGGCGGTGGCTGTGGGCCGGGCGTTCTCCTTCTCCTACCAGGACAACCTCGAGGCCCTGAGCGCGGCGGGCGCCGATCTGGTGCCGTTCGACCCGCTCACCGAGACCGACCTCCCCGAAGGTGCCGATGCCTTGGTGGTCGGAGGTGGCTTTCCCGAGGTGTACGCCGCCGAGCTGGCCGCCAACGTGGCGTTGAACTCAGCCCTACGTCAACGAGTCGCCGACGGTCTGGTGGTGTGGGCGGAGTGTGGAGGTCTGCTGTGGCTGGCCCGCACCCTCGACGAGCACCGCCTGGTGGCGGCCCTCCACGCCGATGGGGCCATGGCCGGTCGCTTGACCCTCGGGTACCGCCGAGCGGTGGCCAACGTCGACAATCCCCTGGCCCCCGCTGGCGCCGAGGTGCGAGGCCACGAGTTTCACTACTCGGTCCTCGACCCACCCGGCGACGCGTGGACCTTCACCGAGGGGCCCACACCCCGACCCGAGGGCTTTGCCTCCCCCACCATGTTGGCCACCTACCTGCACCTGCACCTGGGCGGCAACCCCGAGCCGGCCCGCCGCCTGGTCGAGGTCAGCGATCAGGCCAGGACGGCGCGACAGCGTTGATGCCGCCCTCGGCGATTGGATGCAGCCAGGTGACCTCGCTGGCCCCGAGCCCGTCGGCGCTGCCCTGGACGACTTCGACGACATCGGGAATGACCGACACCAGGCCGGGGACGACCAGGTCGGTGAGGTAGCCCACCAGGGCGGCGCGGGGCATCGACGGGTGCTCCAACCAACGGTCGGCGGCGGAGCGGATCATGCCCACCACCCCGAATCCCCACGGCTCGGCGGCTCCCGCATCAGCTCCCGCCTGGCGCAGCAGGTTGCCGAAGGTGCGAGTGGCGTGAAGGCCCACGACGGTGGCGTAGTCGTCGACCGGGTCGGTCGCCGCCACTCGACTGGGGGGCGCCGAGTGCACCACGAAGCGGTAGAGCTCAGGGTCAGCCTCGATGACCCGCAGGTAGACGTCGATGCCCGCCGCCAGCTTGGAGCGCACCGTGCCCTCCTGATCCAACGCGTTGGTCACCTGGCGGACGACGCTCTTGGCGGTTGCCACCCCCACGGCCAGATGCAGTCCGGCCTTGTCGCTGAAATACCGGTAGTAGACAGGCTTGGCGATGCCGGAGTGACGGGCGATGTCATCCATGCCCACACCCGCCCCGTGGGTCCTCACCACCTCCATTGCGGCGGCCAGAAGCTCCTGGCGACGCTCGACGCGATGGGCATCCCAGCGGGACCGACGCCCATCGCCTCCTCCGGATGGTGGGTACGGCGTCACTTTGGTGTATGTTACTCAAAGTTATACGCTACTTCGAGTTACAGCTCGAAAAAGGTGGAGTTGTCCATGAGCAACCTGTCGTCGCTGTCGGCCCGATCGTGGCACCGCCGCGCCGGCGGTCAGCTCAGGGCGGTAGCCATCGGCACCGGTACCGCCGCCCTCGGCGCCACCGCACTCGAGGTTCGCCGCCGCATCTCCTCCGGCGGTGGCGTGCGTGCCGTGGTGCCCAGTGTCGACCTGGCCCGCAGTGTGCTTGCCCGCATGACCACCCCGCTGCTGCCGGACGACTACCTCCACATGGTCAACCCCCTGTGGACGGCGAGAGAGATTCGGGGGCGGATCGTCAAGGTCATTCCCGAGACCGATGATGCCGCCACCCTGGTCATCAAGCCGGGGTGGGGCTGGACGTTCGACTACCTACCCGGTCAGTACATGGGTATCGGGGTGCAGGTGAAGGGCCGCTGGGCCTGGAGGTCCTACTCCATCACCTCCGAGCCCAAGGAGGACCAGGGCCACGTCGCCATCACCGTGAAGGCCATGCCGGAGGGACTGCTCTCCAGTCACCTGGTGCGAGGGCTCGAAGCCGGCACGATCGTCCGACTTGCTCTCCCCCAGGGTGAGTTTGTCCTTCCCGACCCGCCGCCCGCCAAGATGCTGTTCTGGACCGGAGGCAGCGGCATCACCCCCGTCATGGCCATGCTCAGGACCTTTCAGCGACGTTCCACCATGCCCGATGTCGTCCATGTCCACTCCGCGCCGTCGCACGACCAGTTCATCTTCGGCGACGAGTTGCGGGCCATGGCCGAAGCCCATCCCACCCTGCGCCTGGTCGAGAACTTCGACGATGTCGACGGACGCCTCGACGTCGGCCGGCTAAGCGAGCTCTGTCCGGATTGGCGGGACCGCCAGGCGTGGGTGTGCGGGCCGGGCCCCATGCTCGAGGCCGCCGAGAAGCACTGGGATCGCCAGGGCCTCCCCTCCAACCTCCACGTCGAGCGCTTCTCGGTCGCCCTTTCCACCTCTGCTGAAGGTGGCCGGGTCACCTTCGCCCAGGCGGGCATGACCATCGACGCCGACGGGGCCACCACCCTGCTCGAAGCCGGGGAGAAGGCAGGCATGCAGATGCCGTTCGGCTGTCGCATGGGGATCTGCCACACGTGCGTCCTGCCGCTGAAGAAAGGCCTCGTCAAGGATCTGCGCAACGGGAACGAGTACAGCGAGAACCAAGGCATTCAAACCTGCGTCACCGCCGCCGCCGGTGATTGCACCATCGATCTGTAAAGGAGCCATCCATGGCTATCTCCGACGTCAAGACCTTCGCCCATCTCTCCGAAGCCGACGTGGCCGAGCTCGGTCGCGAGTTCGATGCCATCCGGTCCGACATCGAGGAGTCACTCGGGCCCGACGACGCCGACTACATCCATTGGATCATCAAGGTCCAACGCAGGCTCGTCGTCGCCTCCCGACTCACCCTCTTCGCCAGCCCGCTGCCACCGGCGTGGGTGGCCGGAACCGCCATGCTGGGTCTGAGCAAGATCCTGGAGAACATGGAGATCGGCCACAACGTCATGCACGGCCAATGGGACTGGATGAACGACCCGGAGATCCACTCCGGCACATGGGAGTGGGACACCACCTGCCCCGCCGAGGGTTGGAAGCACTCCCACAACTACGTCCACCACACCTTCACCAATGTCATCGGCAAGGACAACGACGTCGGGTACGGCATCCTGCGGGTCAGCCCGGATCAGAAGTGGACGCCGGCCAATCTGGGCCAGCCGATCTACAACGCACTGCTCGCCTTGCTCTTCGAGTGGGGCGTCGCCCTCCACGACCTCGACATCGAGGCCGTCCGCCAGCGCCGCAAGGACCCCAAAGAGACCAAGCGCCAGCTGAAGGTCATCTGGCGCAAGGTCCGCCGCCAGGTAGGCAAGGACTACATCGTCTTCCCGCTGCTGTCGGGACCGGCGTTCGTGTCGACGCTCACCGCCAACGCCACCGCCAACATCATCCGCAACCTGTGGTCGTACATGATCATCTTCTGTGGGCACTTCCCTGACGGGGCGGAGAAGTTCTCCGAGGAGCAACTCGACCACGAAAACGGTGCCGAGTGGTACCTACGCCAGCTGCTCGGCTCCGCCAACTTCGAGGGCGGCCGACTCCTCCACATCCTCTCCGGCAGCCTCGGCTACCAGATCGAGCACCATCTCTTCCCCGACCTACCCAGCAACCGCTATCCGCAGATCGCCGAGCGGGTCCGTGCCCTTTGTGAGAAGTATGAGCTCCCCTACACCACCGGTCCGCTGCACAAGCAGTACGGCCAGACGCTGCGGACCATCTGGAAGCTCAGCCTGCCCACACGCAAGCAGGGCCAGGTGCTGCCGTTGTGGCCCATGGGACCAAAGCGGGCCTCCAACGAGGAGCTGCGCCACCACGCCGGACCGGTCGCTCCTCAAGCCGCCGTCTCGTGATCCGTCACCTCGAGTAGTCCGTCACCTCGGGGCGCTCCTGTCGTCGTCGAACGCTCAGATGAGAAAGCGATCGGCGCTGAGCGGCAGGTCCCGCACCCGGATGCCGGTGGCGTGGAAAGCGGCGTTGGCGATGGCCGCCGCGGCCCCGACGATGCCGATCTCACCGATCCCGCGCGACCCCATGGGGTTGGCGTGGGGGTCCGTCTCGTCCAAACAGGTCGCCTCGATGGAACCGATGTCGGCATGGGCGGCAATGTGGTAGTCAGCGAAGTTGTGGTTGATGACATGGCCGAAGCGGGGATCAACGACGCTCTCCTCGTGCAGGGCCATGGACAACCCCATGGTCATGCCACCGATCAACTGTGAGCGGGCTGTGCGAGGGTTGATGATCCGCCCGGCGGAGAACACGCCGAGCATTCGGGGGACGCGGACCTCGCCGGTGTCGGCGTTGATCCGCACCTCGGCGAACTGAGCCCCGAAGGAATGCAGGGCGACACCGGCCATCCCAGGGTGCTCGGGCATCTCGACGGTCGTCTCCGCTCCTGCCCGGGGGTCGGTGCCGTGCTGGTCGCCGAAAGCCCGAGCGGCGGCGACGATGGCCGAACCCCACGAAGAGGTGCCGCTTGACCCGCCGGCCACGGTGGCCATGGGTGCGTCGGTGCTGCCAAGCTCCACGGTGACCGAGTCCATCGAGCAACCGAGAGCGTCGGCGGCGATCTGGGAGAGGACGGTGCGCGCCCCGGTACCGATGTCGGTGGCGGCGATGGACACCACATATCGTCCTCCGGGAGCGGCGGCCACCCGGGCCGACGATCCCACCTGGCGGTAGTAGGGATAGGTGGCCGAAGCCACGCCGGTGCCCACCAGCCAGTCGCCTGCGCGGCGCACACCGGGCGTGGGATCACGCTGCTCCCATCCGAAGCGGCGAGCACCTTCGTGCAGGCAGGCCACCAGGTTCCGCTGCGACCATGGCTTGCCGGTGTAGGGGTCGACATCGGGGTCGTTGCGCACCCGCAACTCGATCGGGTCGATGGCTGCGGCGATCGCCAACTCATCCATGGCCACCTCGAGCGCGAACACGCCAGGCGTCTCGCCAGGGGCGCGCATCCATGAAGGCACGGCCACGTCGAGGGGCGACAACCGGTGGGTGGTCCGGCGGTTGTGACCGGCGTAGAGCACCCGGGTGGCTACCGCCGTCTGCTCGGCGAACTCCTTGAGGCGCGAAGTCTGTTCGATGACGTCGTGGCCGATGGCGACCAGGCAACCGTCGGTGCCGGCGCCCAGGCGCACCCGCTGGATCGTCGGCGTGCGATACCCGACGAGCGAGAACATGTGCTGGCGGGTCAAAGCCAGCTTCACCGGGCGCCCGGGAAGGGCCCGGGCGGCCATGGCGGCCAGGATGACGTGGGCGTGGGGCACGCCCTTGGACCCGAAGCCTCCACCGACGTGGTCGGCGATGACCCGGACGTGGTCCGCTTCGAGACCAAGCATGGTGGCGACGGCCGAGCGCACCGAGTAGGAGCTCTGCGTCGAGTCCCACAGGGTCAACCGACCCCCCTCGTCGTCCCACAGTGCGACGGTGGTGTGGGGTTCCATGGCGTTGTTGTGCTCCATGGGCGTGGTGTAGGTCTGGTCCACCCGGACGGCGGCGTCGGTCATGGCCGCGTCGACGTCACCGTCGTTGGTGTCGGTCGGGTAGCTCGGGTTGACCTTTTCGGGGGCATAATGCTCCGGGCCTTGGCCATGCAGGATGACGTGGTGGGGCAGCTCGTCGTAACCGACGGCGATCAGGCCGGCGGCGTGGCGGGCGATCTCGGGGCTCTCGGCGATCACCGCCCCGATCAGCTGACCTCGGAAGGCCACGTCATCGGACTGGAGGATGGCCAACTCGGAGTTGTCCGTGTTGGCCAGGCGAGGAGCCCTCGCCGGCGTCAGAACAGCGAGGACACCATCAGTGGCATCGGCGTCGGCCACGGCCATCGACCTCACCCGGCCCCGGGCGATGGTGGCCTGCACGGGATGCAGGTAGGCGGGGTGGTCGACCGGGTGCTCATAGGCATACGGCGCGCTTCCGGTCACCTTGGCCCGACCCTCGATGCGCACTGGCGACGCACCCACCGCCAAAGGTTCGACGACCTCGGTCATCCGTGCTCCTCCTGGGCCAGGCGACGCAGGACAGCCACCATGGTGTTGATGGCCATGGCCACCTTGAACTCGTTTCCGGTGAGTGGTTGGGCGGCACGCAACTCGGCATCCGCCGCTGCCCTGAAGGCATCCTCGGTGGCCGGTGAGCCCCGCAACTGCGCCTCGGCCGTGGTGGCCCGCCAGGGTTTGTGGGCCACTCCTCCCAGAGCGATGTGGACATCGTCCACCACCCCGTCGGTCACGTGCAGTGCAGCCGCCACCGACACCAACGCGAACGCGTACGACGCCCGATCCCGAACCTTGCGGTATGCGGAGTGGACTGCGAGCTGCGATGCCGGCAACTTCACGGCGGTGATCAGTTCGCCATGGTTGAGCACGTTGTCCCACTCGGGATGATCGCCGGGCAGGCGATGGAAGTCCACCAGGGGCACGGTGCGCTCCCCGTCGAGTCCGAGCACCACGACCGACGCATCCAGGGCGACCATGGCCACGGCCATGTCGGAGGGGTTGGTGGCCACGCAGTGCTCCGACGCGCCCAGAATGGCGTGGTAGCGGGTGTAGCCACCGATGGCCGAACAACCACTGCCCGGCTCTCGCTTGTTGCATGGCGTGGTCACGTCGTTGAAGTAGGCGCACCGGGTCCGCTGGCCGAGGTTGCCGCCGGTGGTGGCCAGGTTGCGCAGCTGTCCGGAGGCCCCGGCGAGCAGCGCCTGGGACAGGACCGGGTAGTTGGAGCGGACGAGTGGGTGAGCAGCCAGATCGGCGTTGCGGACGTTGGTGCCGATCACCAGCCCACCGTCGGCGAGCCTGTCGATGCCGCCGAGGGGGAGGCGACTGACATCGACGACCAGATCGGGGTCGGCCACACCGAGTTTCATGTGGTCCACCAGGTTGGTTCCACCGCTCAGGAATACGGCGCCCGACTGACCGCTGACCAACGCCACGGCCCCGGCCGAGTCGGAGGCCCGTTGATAGTCGAACGGCTTCACGCCCGGGCATCCGCAGAGTCGGGTGCCCCATCGGCTCCGGCCGGGTCCTTCTCGGCACTGACACCGGCTGCGTCCTTGATGGCGTCAACGATGTTGGTGTACGCCCCGCAGCGGCACAGGTTCCCGCTCATCCGCTCCCGGATCTCCTCATCAGTCAACTCCGCCGGTCCCGTTCGGTCATCGGTGACCGCACTCGGTTGGCCGTCCTTGACCTCGTCGAGCATGCCCACCGCCGAGCAGATCTGGCCGGGCGTGCAGTACCCGCACTGTAGGCCGTCATGGTCGAGGAACGCCTGGGCCATCGGGTGGAGATCGTCACCATCGCCCAGACCGTTGGCGGTGATGATGTCGACACCATCGGCCGCCACCGCCAGGGTCAGACAGGTGGTGACCCGACGTCCGTCGACCAGGACCGTGCACGATCCGCACTGGCCGTGATCGCAGCCCTTCTTGGGTGCCATCACGCCAAGATGGTCCCGCATGACGTCAAGAAGGGTGGTGCGAGTGTCGACGGTCAGCTGATGTACCTCCCCATCGACGCTCATCTGCACGGACAGATCCATGTGGCGATCTCCTCTCCCCGGGGATGGCGACCGGTTCCAGCCGGGCCCGAGGGTCGGCTGAGCCATGCCCGTCAACGGCGGCGACCAAACGCTCCGGGCTGTTCGCCGTCATCCCGGTAGGCATGGCTCACGTAGCTTCGGTGACCCTCACCGCGGTCAAGGGCAAGCAGGTGGCGAAGGGGGACGAGTTCGGCTTCTTTCAATTCGGCGGCTCCGACATCATCCTCCTGTTCCAGGAGGGAGTTGATCCTCAGGTGGACACCAGCGAGACCTTCCGACTGGTCGGCTCGCCGGTGGCGCATTGCCGCCAACGCGCCTCGTAGGCAGCGAGATCCCCACCCCGGCCCGCTGCTTCCAAGGGGCGACCCGGCGGCCAACCCAGACGGGGGTGGGGACACGACGAACAAGAAATCCGAAGTTGCGGGTTTGCATTCGTCGCCGGGAGGCAAAGATAGGTCGTAGCCCGATGTAACTGCGTCGAGCCGCCAGGGTCGTGGTCATGCCAGACCGCCCCCCGCTTCCCCGAACACGGGGGGAGCGCGCCAACTTTTCTCTCAGAAGGAGCCAGTTCCAGCGATGAGCACGACGAGGTCCATAGCTGTTGTCACGGGTGCGTCGGCCGGGGTGGGGCGGGCGAGCGCGGCGGCGTTCGCGGCGAGAGGGTTCGATGTGGCTCTGTTGGCTCGAGGCACCGCCGGTCTTGAGGCCGCGGCGAAGGAGGTGGAGCGTGCAGGGGGCAGGGCGGTGATGATCCCAACCGACGTGGCCGACTTCGAGCAGGTCGATCGGGCGGCAACGCAGGTCGAGGTTGACTTGGGGCCGATAGACGTGTGGGTCAACGATGCGATGACGACCGTGTTTGCCCCGTCGTGGGAGGTCAAGCCGGCGGACTTCCAGCGCGCTATCGAGGTGACGTTCCTCGGCCAGGTGTGGGGGACCATGGCGGCGCTGGCCAGGATGCGACCCCGGGACCGGGGTTCGATCGTCAACATCGGTTCGGCGTTGGCGTTCATCGGGATTCCGCTCCAGTCGGCGTATTGCTCATCGAAGTTCGCCTGTCGAGGGTTCTTCGAGTCCACCCGGGCCGAACTGATCCACGAGGGCAGCCACATCCGGATGAGCATGGTCCACCTTCCGGCGGTGAACACTCCACAATTCGATTGGTGTGAGACCTCCATGAGCCATCACCCCATGCCGGTCCCACCCATCTACCAGCCGGAGATTCCGGCCAAGTTCATCGTTGACGCCGCTCTCGATGGCCGACGCGACAAGGTCATCGGGTCGTGGAACAAGCTGCTTGTGGTAGCGGCAAAGCTGGCTCCCGGGCTCGGGAACGAGTACGCGGCGATCGGGGCATGGGAGAGCCAACTCACCCCCCAGACGGTGAGCCCCGAGCGACCGATCAACCTGTACAAGCCGGCGGACAGCGACACCGACCATGGGGCGCATGGCTCTTTCGACGACAAGGCCGGGGGTTTCATGGACCCGAGCTTCCTCAAGTCCCTCCCCACCACGGCGAAGACCTTTGTCCGAGCGGCCGCCAACACGGCACGGTACAAAAAGTTCGTCCGGGACAACAAGAAGCGCCAGCCCTGAGCAGGCGAGGCAGGAACCGGTGATGAGATACGGGGACGTGAGCATTGACTCCGTTGACGCCAGCGTGTACGTGATCCCGACCGATCAGGCCGAGGCGGATGGGACCTTGGAGTGGACATCGACGACGATGGTGGTCGTCGAGGTTCAGGGTGGTGGTCACTCCGGGGTGGGCTGGACCTACGCCGGCCCGGGGGCGGGAACAGTCGTGCAAGACAAGCTGGTCGAGATCTGTGTGGGCGCCAACCCGCTCGACGTACCGGGTATCAACGAGCGCATGGCGCGGGCCTGTCGGAACCTGGGCCGTCCGGGGCTGGTGGCTTGCGCTATCTCTGCGGTCGATGTCGCCTTGTGGGATCTCAAGGCTTGCCTCCTCGACGTGTCTTTGAGCGCACTGTTCGGGCAGGTCCGGAGCGATGTGGCCATATACGGCAGTGGGGGTTTCACCACCTACGACGACGCCACCACCCGGGCCCAGGTCGAGCATTGGGTCGAGGGTTGGGCGATCCCCCGGGTGAAGATAAAGATCGGCGAGTCGTGGGGTGCCGATCCCCGACGGGACCTGGCTCGAGTGGCGTTGACCCGCGAGGTGGCAGGCGACAACGTCGAGGTGTACGTGGACGCCAACGGTGGTTACACCCGCAAGCAGGCCGTGCGCATGGGTCGGCGCTTCCACGAGGAGTACGGCGTGACCTGGTTCGAGGAGCCCGTCTCCTCCGACGACCTCGACGGACTGCGCGAGGTCCGGAACGCCTGCGACGCCGATGTCACGGCCGGGGAGTACGGCTACAGCCTCGAGTACTTCGCGCCCATGGTGAGCGCCGGGGCTGTCGACTGCCTCCAGGTCGACGCCACCCGCTGCGGCGGGTACACCATCTGGCTGCGCGCCGCCGCCGTTGCCGCCGCCCACAGCCTCGAGGTATCCGGGCACTGCGCCCCGAACCTGCATGCTCACGTGGCAACCGCGGTGCCCAACCTCCGCCACTTGGAGTACTTCCACGACCACCACCGAATCGAAACGATGCTGTTTGACGGAACCCTGGCACCCGATGGTGGCGAGCTCACCCCAGTTGTGGACTGCCCCGGGCATGGGCTCCGACTCCGCGAGGCCGAGGCCGCGCAGTTCCGTGTCTGGTGAATTTCGATGCCGGAGGGCCCAGACATCGGGTCCCCACAGATCAGGAGAGATGATGACCGACAACAGAAGAGGAGAGTCCCATGGCCAAAAAGACCGCCGCTGACAACCTTTGCGAACGCTTGGTGGCATGGGGAGTGAAGAACATCTACGGCTTCCCCGGTGACGGGATCAACGGGATCCTCGGATCCTTGCGCCGCCACGACGAGCAGCTCCGGTTCATCCAGACCCGCCACGAGGAGATGGCGTCGTTCATGGCCTGCGGGCATGCCAAGTTCACCGGAGAGGTCGGGGTGTGCATGGCCACGTCGGGGCCGGGTGCGATTCACCTCCTCAATGGCCTCTATGACGCCAAGTCCGACCATCAGCCGGTGGTGGCCATCGTCGGTCAGACCTTCGTGCGGGCTCTGGGCGGAAACTTCCAACAAGAAGTCAATCTGATGCAGCTCTACTCCGATGTGGCCTCGTCGTGGTGTCATCAGGTCAACACGCCGTCGTCGGTCCGCCACATCGTCGACCGGGCGTTTCGAATCGCCCAGGCGGAGCGGACGGTCACCTGTGTCATCGTGCCCGCCGACATCCAGGACATGGACGCCGTTGAGGAGCAGCCCAAGGCCACCCACACGGTGCACAGCGGCGTGGGCTGGTGGAAGCCCCGAGTCATCCCCTCCCAAGACCAGCTCCGCCAAGCGGCCGATCTGCTCAACGGCGGCGAAAAGGTAGCGATGCTGGTCGGAGCGGGAGCCATGAGCGCCACCGATGAGGTCCTGGCCGTGGCCGACGCACTGGGGGCGGGAGTGGCCAAGGCACTGTTGGGCAAAGCGGCGGTCCCCGACGATGTGCCCTATTGCACCGGCAGCATCGGCCTGTTGGGCACCAAACCCTCGTGGGACATGATGCAAGATGCCGACACGCTGCTGATGGTCGGGTCGTCCTTCCCGTACTCGGAGTTCCTGCCCACCACCGGACAGGCCAAGGCCGTCCAGATCGACCTGGCCCCGAGGATGTTGTCGATCCGCTATCCCATGGACCTGGCGTTGGTCGGCGACGCCAAGGACACACTGGGTGAGCTGCTCCCCCTCCTGCACCGCAAATCCGATCGCTCCTGGCAGGACAAGATTGCCGGCAACGTGACCGAGTGGTGGAAGCTCATGGACGACCTGGGGAAACCGTCGGATCTCAACGGGCGGATCCGCCCCCAGGGGCTGTTCGCGGCCCTGTCCCGGCACCTGCCCGACAACGCCATCCTGTCGTCAGACTCGGGCACGGCGGCGGACTGGTACGCCCGTCACATCCGGATCCGGCGGGGCATGAAAGCATCCCTGTCCGGGAACTTGGCCACCATGGTCCCAGGCGTGCCGTATGGGATCGCCGCCAAGTTCGCCTACCCCGACCGGGTGTCGGTGGCCATGGTCGGCGACGGGGCCATGCAGATGGGTGGCATGGCCGAGATGCTCACCGCTGCCAAGTACTACAAGACCTGGACTGATCCCCGCTACGTGGTCATCGTGCTCAACAACGAGGACCTCAATCAGGTCACCTGGGAGCAGCGGGCCATGGAAGGCGACCCCCGCTTCGACGCCTCCCAGGCCATCCCCTATGTCTCCTACGCGGACTGGGCCAACCTGATCGGCCTCAAGGGGATCAAGGTCACCAGCGCGGACAGGATCGAGGGGGCGCTCACCGAGGCCTTCGCCGCCGACCGCCCGGTGATCGTCGACGCTCTGACCACCCCCGACGAGGCGCCCATGCCCCCCCACGTCACCTTCGAACAGGCTCGGGCGCTGATGACCTCGGTCGCCAAGGACCCGGCAGAAGGTGTGGCCGGGGCCAAGGAAGGGGTCCGAGAGATGATCCACGAGTTCATGCACCACGAGAAAGGCTGACGATGACCCGCACTGCTTCCCCGACCCATGGCGAGACCCTTGGCGAGGTCACCCACCTCATCGACAAGGCCTTCGCCGATGTCGCCCATGGCCGCTTCGAGCGTTCCCTGGCCGGTCTCACCGCAGTGGCCGCCCTGGTCACGACCAGCGAGATCTACATCGAGCACTACAAGGCCAGCTTCGGCAACAAGATGATGTGGAGCCCCATCATCGTGACCCCCCCGTTGGTGGTGGCCGGCGTCGCTGGGGTGTTCTCCAAACGATGGGCCAAGACAGCCCTGCCTGTCGCCGCCGGCATCTACACGCTCAACGGTGTCATCGGCGAGTACTTCCACATCCGGGGTGTGGCCCGCAAGCCAGGCGGGTTCAAGATGGCCTCCTACAACCTGCCGATGGGACCCCCGATCTCCGCCCCCGGGCTGATGGCCATGGTTGGCGGCATGGGCCTGTTGGCCGCCTTGTTGCGCAGGGAGGACTGATGGACCGCGACATGACCCAACCCGACCACCTCCCCAATCTTCGACCTGGCAAGGCGCCCCCGCACTCGTCGTGGTTGCCCGTACAGCGGCGGGGTACGACACCGCAGATGATCGGGCGCTACCCCGATTTCGACGTCTTCGACGCCGCCGACACCTGGGACGAGGCGACCGCCAAGGTGGTCAACGCCCGCCTCGCCGTACCCTCGGACCTGCGCTTCTTCTCCCCCCGGGAGGCACCTACCCTCCGAGCGCTGTGCGACGTCTGCGTGGCCCAGGACGATGAGCCGCGGGTGCCGGTCGCCGAGATGATCGACGAGAAGCTGGCCGCCGGGCGATTGGACGGCTACCAGTACGTCGACATGCCCGACGACCGAGACACCTGGCACCTGGTCCTCGCCGGTCTCGACGAGGTCGCCGAGAGCCGCTACGGCCAACCCAGCTTCGCCACAGCAGCAGCCGAGACCCAAGAGGCCATCGTCGACCAGCTGGCCCAGGCGCAACTGTCGGGGGGCTCATGGGAACGGCTCAACGTGAGCCGGGCCTGGTCGGTGTGCATGCGCATGATCCTGGCCGCGTTCTACGCCCACCCGTGGGCGTGGAACGAGATCGGCTTTGGCGGCCCGGCCTACCCGAGGGGTTACATGCGCCTCGGTCCGACCGGCATCCGGGAACCGTTCGAGACCCCCGGGGCCACCTCGGAGGATCCGGTACGAGTCACCCAGGAGGGTGGCGCGTGATGCGGCGCTTTTTGAAGGGCGCCATCGGACCGGCCGACAACGACTCGCGCTTCCTTCTCGACGTGCAACGCCGGGATCTGCCGGGCGAGGACACCATGTGCCGCTACGACGACGACCACGAGGTGGACATGTGCGTCGTCGGCGCCGGGGCCGGCGGCTCGGTCCTGGCCCAGCGTCTGGCCCGCGCCGGTTGGAAGGTCGTCATCATCGAGGCCGGGCCGTTCTGGCATCCCGACGAGGACTGGGTGTCCGACGAGGCCGGCTCCCATCAGCTGTACTGGACCCAGAAGCGCATCATCGGGGGAGCCGACCCCATCGAGATGGGCAAGAACAACTCCGGGCGGGGCGTCGGCGGGTCGATGGTGCACTACGCCGGGTACTGCCCCCGCTTTCACCCGTCCGACTTCGACACCATGACCCGGGACGGGGTCGGCGCCGACTGGCCCATCGACTACCAGGACATCCGGCCGCACTACGAGACGGTGGAGCGGGAGTTGCCCGTCGCCGGCCAGGACTGGCCGTGGGGTTACCGCCACAGCTACCCGTTCTCGCCGCACCCGATCTCCGAGGCCGCGTCGGTGTTGTGGCGAGGAGCCATCGCCCAGGGCATCACCATGCGCGTCGGCCCGGTCGGCATCGTCAACGGTACCTTCGGCAACCGCCCGCACTGCATCTACCGGGGCTACTGCCTGCAGGGCTGCAAGGTCAACGCCAAGGCCAGTCCCTACGTCACCCACCTGCCTGACGCTCTCGCTCACCGCGTCGAGATCCGAGCCGGTTGCATGGCTGCCAGGATCGAGATCGACGAGGGCACCGGCCTGGCCCGCGGCGTCACCTACATCCGCGAAGGCGAAGAGGCCGAACGTCTGCAGCGCGCCCGGTTCGTGGCCGTCGCCGGCTACTCCATCGAGACGCCCCGCCTGCTGCTCAACTCCGTGTCGAGCCGATTCCCCACCGGCCTGTGCAACAATGAGGACCAGGTCGGCCGCTATGTGATGGTGCAGGGCGCCACCCAGAGCGCAGGGCGGTTCCCCACCGAGCTGCGCATGTACAAGGCCCCGCCGCCGGAGGTGTCCTCGGAGGACTTCTACGAGACCGACGCCAAGCGAGGGTTCGCGCGGGGGTTCTCCATCCAAACGGTGTCCCCTCAGCCAATCGGATGGGCCGAGCACGTCCTCGCTGACGGACATTGGGGTCGGGCGCTGCGCGAATACATGCGCGACTACAACCACTGGACCACGGTCGGTGTCCTCAACGAGCTGTTGCCCCACCCCGACAATCGCGTCACCCCCGCCGACGAAAAGGACCAGTACGGGCTGCCTGTGGCTCGTTTCGACTACACCCTCAGCGACAACGACAAGGCCAACATGGCGTACTCGTCCAAGGTCATCAAGGACCTGCTGGGCGCCGCCGGTGCCCAGGACACCTTGACCATCCAACGCTTCGCTCACCTCGTCGGTGGGGCCCGGATGGGCACCTCGCCGGACAACAGCGTCGTTGATGCCAACCAGCGCTCGTGGGCGGTGTCCAACATGTTCGTCACCGACGGCAGCGTGTGCCCCACCCAGGGTTCCGCCAACCCGGCGTTGACGATCATGGCCCTGGCGTCGCGGGTGGCCGAGCGGATGATCTCAGGGGCAGCCAGGAACCCCGTAGCCCGGTAGATGACGAACTTCAAGGACTTCCCGCTGTGGATCGTGGCCGCCCACTTCCTCAACATCGTGTTCATGCTGTTCATGGGCCGATCGGGCCTCGAGATCCTCTCGGCGTTCCCGAAGTTCTATCTGAGCGACGACTGCCCTCCCGGCAAGGAATGGTTGCGCCTCACCCACAAGGTGGTATCCGCAGACAGCGCCCACCCGTGGACGTCGCTCGACGAGGAGGAACCGTGGTCGCCCGTGATCGCCCTGCCGGGAAGGAGGAACCTGGGACTCGGTCGCCACTGGCACTTCCTCACCTTGCAGTTCTGGATCGTCACGGGCGCCGTCTACGTGACCCTGCTCTTCGCCACCGGCTACTGGGTCAGCCTGTTCGTGGAACCGGCGCCGCCCGAGGCCATCGGGTCAGACGCCGTCGACATCTTGGCTGGCGAGGTCCACGGCAGTGGCGTTGTTGCCATCGTGTCAGCCGGCCCCACCGAGCCCGACCTCCAAGCGTGGATCAGCGCCATGCGGGCCCGGTTGGCCAACTACCCGCGTCTGCACCTGGTCCCCGTTCAGACCGGGGCCACCACCGGCCCGGAGAACACCGTCGTCGCCGACCGTCTCATGGCCGCCTACCCCAATCTCAAGGGCATCATCGGCGCCGGGCCGGCAAACGTGGGTCCGCTGGCCAGAGCCGTTGACCAGGCCGGCAAGAAAGGAAAGGTCGTCGTCACCGGCGAAGCCGACCCCAACGGGGTACGCCCGTGGATCGAGAACGGCACTGTCCACGCCGTCGTCTACTACAACACCGTCCACCTCGGTTACCTCACGTACTGGGCGGTGAGCCAGATGCTCCACCACCGCGACTTTGCCCCCCGCCAGACCGTCCCCGGCCTGGCCGACCCGGTGAGCTGGGACGCCACCACCCACACGCTGGTGCTCGGGCAACCCGTAGTCATCACCAGAGCCAACGTCAGCAAGCTCAACTTTTGAGAAAGGCAGCACCTGTGCTCTCTCCTAGCCGCATCGACGGGTACGCACCGTTGCGGTCCTACGCCGTTCTCGGCGACATGCGCGGCGCCGCCCTGGTCGCCGCCGACGGGGCCATCGACTGGCTGGCGGTGCCTGTTCTCGACACCGCACCGCTGTGTGCAGCACTGCTCGATCCGGCCGGCGGCGGCTCGATCGAACTGACACCGACCGTGCCATTCCGGGTGCGCCGGCGTTACGTCGACGCCACCATGGTCCTCGAGACCACCTTCGTCACCGACGCCGGGACCGTGCGGGTCACAGACGCTCTCAACCGGGGCGCGGCCGGAGAGCTGCCCTGGTCAGAGCTCGCTCGCCGCATCGACGTCGATGACGGCGAGGTGCCAATGCGCTGGTCGGTGAAACCGGGTCACGGGCTGGAAGGGATCCGCCCTTGGTGCCACGTCGACGCCGGGAGGCCCAGGATGCTCGTCGGGGAACGCCAGGTGGTGGTGATCACCGATGGGCTGGGTCCGCCCGTCGTCGACGGTGGCGGGGCCCACGGACAGTTCCTGGCCGGCGGCGCTCGGCCCGGACTCCTCGCCGTGGTGACCACCGAAGGCGAGCCCGTGCGCGTCCCGGCGCCGGCCGAGGTCCTGGCCCGCATCGACGCCACCGCCGCCACCTGGAAGCGATGGAGCGACCAGATCAGCTACGGCGGCCCGTGGCGCGACATCGTCGTCCGCAGTGGCCTTACCATCAAAGCCCTCACGGTGGCCCCGAGCGGTGCCATCGCCGGGGCAGCAACGACCTCGCTGCCCGAGAAGGTCGGTGGCGAGCGAAACTTCGACTACCGCTACTCGTGGATCCGCGACTCGTCGTTCGCCATCGATTCCATGGCCCGCCTGGGACTCAGCGAGGAGGTGCACGCCTCCCTGGTCTGGCTGCTGCACGCCGCCGCTCAGCAGGCTCCCGACCTCCGGGTCTTCTACAGCCTCGATGGTGCTGTGACCTCGGCGGACATGCGAGCCGCCGACGTTGCCGGTTACCAAGGCTCGAACCCGGTGAACATCGGCAACAGCGCCGCCAACCAGACCCAGCTTGGCTGCTTCGGAGACCTCCTCGACGCCGTGTGGCGCTACGTGGACAACGGCGGCCGCCTCGACGCCGCCACCGGCGCCATGATCGCCGCCCTGGCCGACCGGACCTGTGACCTGTGGCGCTCGCCGGACGCCGGGATCTGGGAACTGGGTGACGTGGAGGCGTACACGATCTCCAAGATCGGATGTTGGGTGGCTTTGGACCGCGCCCTTCGTCTGGCCGGCGCCGGGCAGCTGACCAGCCTTCACGAAGACCGCTGGCGCACCGAACGCGACGCCATCCGCTCCTGGACCGATGATCACTGCTGGTCGACCACCAAAGGGTCCTATACCTTCTACGCAGGCACCGACGACCTCGACGCTGCTGTCCTGCTGGCCGCTCGCACCGGCTACTGCGGTGGCAGCGACCCTCGTCTGCACACGACAATCGACGCCATCGCCGCCGAGCTCGGTACGCCGGGGGGCTCCGGGGTTGCCGACGGTGGCCAGGGACCGCTGTTGTACCGCTACAGCGGTCAAAAGGGCAAGGAGGGCACCTTCACGGCATGCGCGTGCTGGATGGTGGAAGCCCTCACCCATGCCGGTCGCATCGACGAGGCAACCAGGCGATTCGAACTGATCGTGCAGCGGGCCAACGACGTCGGTCTCTACTCCGAGGAGATAGACGCAAGCACCGGCGAGATGGTCGGCAACATCCCCCAGACCCTCTCCCACCTGGCCATCATCGGCGCCGCCACCGCTCTTGCTGCGGCCAGCGCGGACCGAGCATCCTCATGAGCCGACCTCTGCCTGGGCAGTGGCGGACTTCCGGAAAGGCGATGCCATGACCGCCACCAAAGCGTCAACCGAACCCGTCGACGACTTCCCTCCCCACGTGCTGCGCGAGTACGCCCTCCTGGCCGACGGCGAGCGTGGCATCCTGGTCGGACCACGCGGGGACTTTGTGTGGATGTGCGCCCCTCGCTGGGACTCCGATGCCGTGTTCTCCTCTCTCATCGGCGGCGGGGGCGTGTACGCCGTGACACCGGCCGGTTCCCGCTTCGTGTGGGGGGGTTCCTACGAAGATGGCTCCCTCATCTGGAACAGCCGCTGGGTCACCACCACCGGGATCATCGAGTGCCGCGAGGCGTTGGCCTTCCCAGCGGACCCCGCCACGGCAATCGTGCTGCGACGGGTCACGGCCGTGGCCGGCGATGCCCGCACCCGGGTCGTCCTCGATGCCCAAGCCAACTTCGGTCGCCAAGCCATGAGCGACC
>JALZAH010000436.1 GCA_030948425.1 Actinomycetota bacterium | reverse complement strand
CCGGTGCTGCTCACCGGCGACAACGAGCGAGCGGCGCACGCCGTCGGTGCCCAGGTGGGCATCGACGAGGTGATCGCCGACGTCCTGCCCGAAGAGAAGCTCTCCGTCGTCCGCCGCCTCCAGGGTGAGGGCCGGGTGGTGGCGATGGTGGGCGACGGCGTGAACGACGCCGCCGCCCTGGCCCAGGCCGATCTGGGTCTGGCCATGGGCACGGGCACCGACGTGGCCATCGAGGCGTCCGACCTCACCCTGGTCCGCGGCGACCTCCGGTCGGCCGCCGATGCCATCCGTCTGTCCCGCCGGACCCTGGCCACCATCAAGGGCAACCTGTTCTGGGCGTTCGCCTACAACCTGGCCGCCCTGCCCCTGGCCGCCGCCGGCTTCCTCAACCCCATGATCGCCGGCGCCACCATGGCGTTCTCCAGCATCTTCGTGGTGTCCAACAGCCTCCGGCTGCGTACCTTCCAGGCCCGGTCGAGCAGGAGCTGACCCTCAGGCCGTCCCCATCACCTCGTCGAGTCGCTCGGCCAGGCGCACGGTCACGGTGCCACCCGCTTCCTTCGAGATCGCTCGACGCACGTCGGCCCTGATGGGCAACTTGCGTCTGCCGTCGCCGAGGGCCATGAACGAGCTCCGGAAGGGACGACCGTCGACCGTGCCGCCGACCTGGCACCAGGCCGCGGGTGGCGAAGTACTCGGCGGAGTCGGCCATGACCACGAAGGTCCAGCCACCAGCCGAACTGGTCAGGTTCAAGGGCGCCCTGGGCGCCCTGAACCTGCCCAGAACGGGAATCTGGCCCGACGCGCGGCCCGGACGGGCGAAAATGCTGGGATCCTTGGAGGCCAGGAGGTGGAGCCAGATGAGCACGCAAGGCCGTCGCCCTGGAGCCCGTCGCCGGCCGGGGCCGGGTGTGGTCGTCTCGGCTGCCGCCCTCGTGGCTGCCACCCTGTTCGCCGCGGCACCGGCGGCACCGGCCGCGGCTACCCCCGTCCTGTCCGTCAGCGTGCAGGGCAACACGCTCGTCGACGGCAGCGGAGCACATATCCGGCTACTCGGCGTCAACCGGTCCGGAGCCGAGTTCGCCTGCGCCCAGGGCTGGGGGATCTTCGACGGCCCGACCGACACGGCATCGATCGCGGCCATGAAGTCGTGGCACATCAACACCGTGCGGGTCCCCCTCAACGAAGACTGCTGGCTGGGGATCAACGGCGTCAACCCGGCCTACGGAGGCGCCAACTACCGATCGGCGATCGGCTCCTATGTCACCTCCCTCCACAACGCCGGGCTGTTGGTGATCCTCGACCTCCACTGGAACGCCCCGGGAGCGACGCTCGCCACCGGGCAGCAGGTCATGACCGACGCCGACCATTCCCCGGCGTTCTGGACCTCGGTGGCCACGTACTTCAAGACCGACCCAGCCGTCGTCTTCGACCTCTACAACGAGCCCCACGACATCTTCTGGCCGTGTTGGCGGGACGGCTGCACGACCAGCGGAGGTTGGCTGGCCGCCGGCATGCAGTCGTTGGTCAGTGCCGTGCGATCGACCGGCGCCACCCAGCCCGTGCTCCTCGGCGGACTGGGGTGGTCGAGCGACCTGTCCCAGTGGCTCACCTACAAGCCCACCGATCCCGTCAACCAGACTGCCGCCAGCTTCCACGTGTACAACTTCTCGGGGTGCAGCACCTCGGCGTGCTGGACGTCCCAGGTCGGCCCCGTCGCCGCCAGCGTCCCGGTGGTCACCGGCGAGATCGGCGAGAGCGACTGCGCAACGGGCTTCATCGCCGCCTACATGGCATGGGCCGACGCCAATGGCGTCTCGTATCTCGGCTGGACCTGGAACACCTGGGACTGCTCGTCGGGCCCGGCACTGATCTCCGCTTACGACGGCACTCCGACCGCGTTCGGCGTCGGGGTCCGTACCCACTTTGCCGCA
Organism: Actinomycetota bacterium; assembly: GCA_030948425.1. GTDB lineage: Bacteria > Actinomycetota > Acidimicrobiia > Acidimicrobiales > Palsa-688 > JALZAH01. Next base: position 353 of record JALZAH010000436.1, on the reverse strand, counting down.
CTGGCCGAGCCCGATCCCGCCGACTTCGACGGCAACGGCACCACCGACCTCGCCGTGTTCCGGCCGTCGACCAACACCTGGTTCGTCCGGGGCGGTGCGACCGTGGCCTTCGGTGCTTCCGGCGACATCCCGGTGCCGGGGGACTACGACGGCGATGGCATCGTCGACGCGGCCGTGTTCCGGCCGTCCACGGGCACGTGGTTGATCAAGGGCGGTGCCACCATCGCCTGGGGGTCGTCTGGCGACATCCCCGTGCCGGGCGACTACGACGGCAACGGCACCACCGACGTCGCCGTGTTCCGGCCGTCGACCAACACCTGGTTCGTCCGGGGCGGTGCGACCGTGGCCTTCGG
>JALZAH010000406.1 GCA_030948425.1 Actinomycetota bacterium | reverse complement strand
GATGAACAGCGTCAGCGCGGCCAAGACGGCGCACGCCATCGACGCATAGATGAAGCTTGGCTGGTTCTCGACCAGACCGACGATCAGCAGAACGATGCCGGCAAGCACCAAGCCGACGGTAACGATGAGCAGCACGCCAATACCTTCCCCACGAGCGGACCGCCTCACCCTAGTGGGAGGTGCCTTCCTGGTCAGAAACAGTCAACGTCTGCGGCGCAGACGACCACCGAAGCGTCGTTCACCGAGGTAACCGCTGTCGTCATCGTCCTCGAAGAAATCGTCGAGAGCCTGCTCTTCGGGATCAATGGCGAGACCGCGGTCATCGACGACCGGCGTACCCTGACCAGGTGTGGGGTCGACGTCGTCGGCACTCAGCTCGTGAGGGCGCTTGGTGTCGATCGGTTGCCAGGCTACCGTCGGGGGCCCATCTTCACCGGCGTCCCTACGAGGTGACACCTTGAACGTCGGGGCTCCGGGCCGGGGACCGGGAGGACCCCCGGGGGTTCCCAACGGAGCCCGGTAGGGCGCCGGGGGCGCCTGTCGGGAGGAGGAGGACCCCGGCCGGGAGGGCAGAGCCGTGGAGCCGGTCGTCGAAGCCTGCGACACGGGTGCCTGCGACCCTGGAGCCTGCGAGACGAAACCCTGGGATGAGAGGCCCTGCGACGCCGGACTCTGGCGTTGGGGAGCGGAACCCGGGCCTTGGCCGACGCCTGGCGCCGCGGAGCCGGGCGCTCCTGGCATGGGACCTCCAGGCATGGGACCTCCAGGCAGTGGTCCGGGACCCGGTCCCCCGGGCGTCGACGCGCCGCTGGGGCCAGCCGGGCGGGGCGGGGGCGGGACGTCGATCGGTCGGCTGGTGGGAGCAGGGGAGCGGACCCCGACCCGCTCGACCAGGCTGAGTGCCTCCGACAGGTTGGCACTGAGCTCACCGCGATGGTCCTCGACCCAACGGTTCAAAGCGTCGACGTCCTGCTGGGCACGTTGGCGGGTGACCTCGAGCGAGGTCAACTCGGCCCGGACGTCGCTCAGAGCATCCTCATGGGTCCGCCGAGCCCGCTCCTCGGCCTCACTCAAACGGGCCTGGGCCTGCTGCTCGGCCGACGACAAGATGCGGGCTGCCTGCTCCCGGGCTTCTTGGACGGCGAGGTCCGCCGTGCGCTGCGCCAGCACCAGGGTCTTGCGCAAGGTCTCCTCGCTGGCCGAGGTGTCGCCCATCGGCGGCGCTGGCGGGGCCGGGGCTGGCGACGATGGTGCGGCAGCCGCTACCGACTCGGCTCGCTGAGCCCGCTCCACCGCCTGCCGGAGCCGATCCTGCATGCCCTCGAGTCCGACGGCGACCTGCTCCAAGAACTGGTCGACGTCCTCGGGGTGGTAACCGCGCAGCTTCTCGCGGAACTCAACCTCTCGAAGCGTCTTGGGAGAGACGTCCATACGACCAATGCTAGTGGCGCCACGCCCCGCTGGTCGCGGACGCTCGGCTCAGGCGCACATGACCGGCCCGGCCCACCCGGAGTGGTGCCACCGCCGCGCCCCTCAGAGCCGAGCGAAGACTCCTTGGACGATCACCTCACAGACGATGAAGGCCACCAGGAATGACAGATCCAAACCGCCCACCGGTGGGACGAGACGGCGGAACGGCGCCAATACCGGTTCGGTGATGGTGATCACGACCCGACGGACCGGATTGAGCGGCGAGTCGGGCGAGTACGGGAACCAGCTCATGAGGGCCCGGGCAATGAGTACCAGGATGAAGATGTAGCCCAGGTAATAGAGGATGTGACCGATGGAATGCATGCCGAAGGAAGTATGGCCCGCTCAGGAGCGGTACAGGCCGCGCTCCTGAAGACGACGCTTCTCGTCTTGGGAGACCTCGACGTTGGACGGCGTGAGCAGGAAGACCTGATCCGCCACCTTGTCCATGCTGCCGCCCAGGGCGTAGGTCACCCCGCTGCAGAAGTCGATCATCCGTCGCGACAGCTCTCGGTCGGCCGCTTGGAGATTGACGATGACCGGCTGCACGTTCTTGAAGCGATCGCCGATCTCCTGGGCGTCGGAGAAGTACGTCGGCGACACGACCTGGACCTTGGCGCTCTGCTGGGGCGTGATGGTCCTGACCACGGGGCGGACGGTGACCCCGTTGCTCGGGTCGGCCGGCAGATCCCGGGCCATCGGTCTCACGGCGCTGACCGCACCGGCGCCCATCATGTCCGCCGGCTCTGACATCGGACGACGAGGAGGGGACGACGCCACAGAGGGCGCGTCCTCATAGGCGTCGTAGTCGTGATAGTCGTCGTCGCTCAGTCCTAGGTACACCATCGCCTTTCGGACCATGCCTGATGCCATGCCTTGCCTCCCGGTGTCCGAAACCTTATCGCCGCACGTGAGCGGTGATCGGCCGTGGACCGAACAGGGCTCGCCCGAGGCGGATCGTTGTCGCTCCCTCGTCTACGGCGATGTCGAAATCGTCGCTCATACCCATCGACAGCGACCGCAGCCCCACGGAGCGGGCCAGGCCCGCCACGATCTTGAAACAGGCCCTGGAGCCCTGGCGATCGCCCGCCGGGCCGACCGCCATAAGTCCCCGGACCTCAAGACCGGCCTTGCGGCTGTGATCTATGAGGTGGTCGGTGTCACCAGGTGCGCAGCCGGCCTTGTTGGCCTCACCAGTCACGTTGATCTGGATGTACACGGCTGCGCCCGGAGCCCGGCCTGCTATGGCGTCGGCCGCCACGGACCGATCCACCGCCTCCCAAACGGAGACCAACGGTGCCAGGCGAGCGGCCTTGTTGCGCTGCAGCGGACCGAGGAAGTGCCAGCAGGCGTCCGGGTAGGCGACCGCCTTGTCGATCAGCTCTGTCGCGTAGTTCTCCCCGAGGTGGCGCAGGCCGGCGGCAATCGCCACGGCCACGGCGTCGGCATCGAAGCCCTTGGTGACCGCTACCACCTCCACCTCGTCGGGGTCGACGCCGACATCGGCGATCCGTTGGCGGACTCCGCTGAGGCGCTCGGCGAACAGCTCGACGGTCATGGCCGCCACACGACCGTCGCCTGCCGGTTCTGTTCACTCCGGGCCCGCCACGACCAGTGGTCCTCGGAGCAGGCGGTGCAGATGCCGACATCGTCCACGTCGTCGACCCCTGCCCGGTGGAGGGCGGCGGCCACGCCGGCGGCCACGTCGGCGGCGGGACGGCCATGACGATCGACCCCCCGCAACTCCGGGCCAGTGTGGGCCACCACATCGTCGAGGTCCTCGGCGCCGAAGGGGTAGCAGGCGGTCCGGATGCATGGGCCGATGACAGCCTGGATGCGAGTTGCGCCCACCATGCGCATGGCGTCGACGGTGGCGTCAAGAACACCGCTGGCCAAGCCCCGCCATCCGGCGTGGGCGACGCCGATGACGCCTTCCGCGCTGGCCAGCGCCACCGGCGCACAGTCTGCGCTGAGAACGGCCAGCGCCGCTCCGCGCACAACAGTCACCGAGCCATCAGCCTCAACCCCGGATCCTTCGCCCGGCCAGCGCACCACCATCACTCGGCGGCCATGAACCTGGCGGAAGACCGTCCATGGCAACGCCACCACCTGCTGGCGACGCCGTTGGACCTCCGGGCCCCATCCGGCCAGGTCGCCGTCATCCCTGTTGCTCCAGCGAACCTGGGCGCCACCGAGCAGGCTCCGGCGCGCCACGAACACCGCAGGTGGCTCCGACGGCCCGATCGGCCGGATGGAGCGACGGAGGTCTTTCGTCCGGGCGACGTCAGGCACAGTCGAGACGGGTTGGCCGTCTTCCATGAGCAGCGCTACTTCAAGAAGTCCGGGACGTCGAAGTCGTCGTCGCTGACGCGAGGGACCTCACCGGATCGCTTGATCTCCTCGTCGATCTGGAGCAGGCCCAGGCCGCCGGTCCGAGACGAGACAACCTCGTCGGCCGGGCCCTCCCACCGCTCGAAGCCGGCAGCGATGACCGTGACCCGCACCTCGTCGCCCATGGAGTCGTCGATGACCTGACCGAAGATGATGTTGGCCTCCGGGTGGGCCACGCCATGGATGATCTCGGCGGCCTCGTTGACCTCGAAGAGGCCCAGGTCGCTGCCACCGGCGATGTTCAACAAGATGCCCCGGGCCCCTTCGATGGAGGCCTCGAGCAATGGCGAGGTGATGGCCAGCTTGGCGGCGGTCACGGCTCGCCCGTCACCCGATGCCGTGCCGATGCCCATGATGGCCGTGCCGGCATCGTGCATGATCATCTTCACATCAGCGAAGTCGGTGTTGATGAGGCCGGGCGTGGTGATGAGGTCGGTGATGCCCTGCACACCCTGGAGGAGTACCTCATCGGCCATCTTGAAGGCATTGACCATCGACGTCTTGTCGTTCGACACGGTGAGCAGCCGATCGTTGGGGATGACGATGAGCGTGTCGACCTCCTCCTTCAGTCGCTGGATCCCGGACTCCGCCTGGGTGGAGCGGCGGCGACCCTCGAAAGCGAATGGCCGGGTGACGACACCGATGGTCAGCGCACCGAGGGTCTTGGCGATCTGGGCGATGACCGGTGCTCCACCGGTTCCCGTACCGCCGCCCTTGCCGGCGGTGATGAAGACCATGTCCGCGCCCTTCAGGACCTCTTCGATCTCCTCGCGGTGCTCTTCGGCCGCCTCGCGTCCGACATCAGGGTTGCTCCCGGCGCCGAGACCCCGGGTCAGCTGCCGTCCGATGTCGAGCTTGACGTCAGCATCGCTCATCAACAACGCCTGGGCGTCGGTGTTGACGGCGATGAACTCGACGCCCTTCAGTCCGGCATCGATCATCCGATTGACAGCGTTGACCCCTCCGCCACCAATACCGACGACCTTGATGACGGCGATGTAGTTCTGGGCACCGGCCATGTGGATTTTCCTCCCGGGGCGCAGCCCCAGCCGGTTGGAGACCGGTCTGGATGGATGGGTTGGTACGGGTCTCGTCGGTCTGCGGCGAAACGGTGAAACGGTGAAACCGTGAAACGACAAGCCTGACAGGTCACCGGGAGCATGCCGTGGACCCCCGGTGCCCACCGCTTACTCTCGATCTGAACTCGAGGTTGAGTCACATCAACCTCGCGCAGTGGTCGAGAGAGTAGTAGGCGTCTGGGTCGGGGTCAAGGCCGGACGGTCCGGGACGGTGAGATCGATCTGGGCAATCTTGGTAAGGTCGACCTTGGACAACAGGGTGGACAGTGCTGCGACTTGGCGTGCGAGGGTGATGGGCACGTTCGAAGCGGTCAGGGCGTCCCCCGCCACCGGGTCGCCGGGCGCGGCAACCTCGCCCAGGCTGACCGTCGTCGGCCCCGGCGCCAGAGCAAGGGTCACCGCTCCGTGACCATCCACGGTCACCGAGCCGACCCGGCTGGCCACGGGCGCTCGGAGAGCGGAGGCGACTTCGAGTGCAGCACCCACGCCGTCCCTGGGAAGCGTTCGGCGTGCCGTTCCCGCCAGCCACGTCCCCACTCGGCCGGGAGCGGGAGCACCAACGAGTGTTGGCAGGCCGGCACCGGGCGCCTGCGGTGCCGTCAGTACCCGACCCGTGCCGTCAACCTCGACCACACCGCCGGCAACCACCACCCCGACCACGGCTCGGCGCTCGTGGACGGTGACGGCCACCGTCGAGGGCCAGTGCCGGCTCACCTGGGCGAACGCCACCCAGGGCAGCGTCTCCAGCCTCGATGACTCGGCCCCGGGCTCCACGTCGACCATGGGCCGGTGCCGGCCCAGTCCGGAGACCGCCAGGACCTGGGAGACGGGGACATGCGCCGTAGCCGACACCCGGACGTGGCGGACTGCGAGGAGTGGCGAGTAGGCGGCGCCCAAACAGCCGCCGATCAGGACAACCACGACCACCGCCATGGAGACGATCCTCAACCGGCGATGACCCTGCTCGCGACGGACGCGGATCCATCGCTGCTTGAAGCGGGGATCCATGGGCGGCTGCCCACGGCGAGTGTCGCTCCCGTCCGCCACCACCTCCGCAGGCCCGGTCACCTCCGCAGGCCCGGTCACCTCCGCAGGCCGCAGGGGTGAAGACCGGCGAAGCACCGCCTGGCTGTTCTGCGGGGCGGCTTGTCTCGGTGCCTTCGGGGAGGATCGGATCTCGTCGGACGGCTCCGGGTAGCCCAGGACCGATTGCCGACGAACCGGGCCTTTGGTGCTGGCCCTCCCCCCTACCACTAGTCTCGACCTCGTCTTGAGGTTGAGGGTCCATGGAAGCCGATCATGCGAACTTCCGGGCGAAGTTTCACGCCGGTGTGGGCCAGCACGGCCTCTTGGACCTGGTCGATCAGGGTCCGCACGTCGTCGGCCGAGCCGCCAGGTTCGGCCTGGATGAAATTGGCGTGCTTGGTCGAGACCGTGGCGGTCCCCCATCGTCGTCCCTTCTGCCCGGTGACCTCGATCAACCGTCCCGCCGAGTCCCCGACGGGGTTGGTGAACACCGACCCGGAGTTCTGGCCACCCGGCTGATGTTCGCGCCTCCACGCAACGATGTCGTGGATGGTGCGCCGAGCGTCCTCGGCGTCGCCGGGGTGCGTGGTGAAGCGGGCGTCGAGCACCAGCTCAGCTGGCCCGATCGTCGAGCGGCGATACCCGTAGGCCAACTGTGCGGGGGTGCGCTGTTCGGTCACGGGCCGATCCGGTCCCCCCGGCTCAGCGGTGAGGTCGGTGACGGTGACAGAGACCACGGTGGCGGCCATGTCCGAGCCGTGACCGCCGGCGTTCATGACGATCCCCCCACCGACGGAGCCGGGAACGCCGACCGCCCACTCCAGGCCCCGTAGCCCGGCCTCGGCGCTTCGGCGGGCCAGGGTAGGCAAGGGGACACCAGCGCCGGCCACGACCTCGGCGCGCTCCCCAGCCACCGCTTCGATGCTCACGGTCAGGAAGGGGGGCGGGGGGGCTTCGCTCCGCCCCGCCTGGTGCGGACTTCCCTGGTCGCCGACCCCGGCGTGGCTGGTCTGGCCAGGCGATCCGGCCATCATCACGGCGATGCCACAAAATCCGGCGTCGGCGATCAACAGATTGGAGCCCCGCCCAACGGCGAGGACAGGCAGCTTCGAGGCCCTGACCGCCCGGGCGGCGGCAGCCACATCGGCCAGGTCAGCCACCGTCACCGCCACCGCAGCCCGACCGCCGACCCGGTAGGTGGTGTGAGCACCGAGCTCGACATCGGCCTGACCGCGCCGCCCGAGGGCTTCGAGGGCGATCTCCACGGCTCGTTGGGGCCTCATGGGCCGGCAACCATCCTGGCCGGGACCTCGGTCAGGTCACCGGCGCCCAGGGTCAGACACAGGTCACCGGGGGCCAGCACGGCACTCAGCAACGTGATGACGTCGTCAAGATCCTCGCAATAGCGGAGGGCAATATCGGGATGGGCCTCGGCGATGGCATCGGCCACCAGCCGACCGGTGACGCCGGAGATCGGGGCCTCGCCGCTCGCATAGATGCCGGTGACGACCACCAGGTCGGCGCCGACGAAGCTGTCGGCAAAGGCCCGGTGCAACGCTGCCGTTCGCGTATAGCGGTGGGGTTGGAAGACAGCGACGACCCGACTCCAGCCGGCCCGGCTGACCGTGCCTACCACCGTGGCCACCTCGCCGGGGAGATGGGCATAGTCATCGACGTAGGTCACGCCGTGGCGCTCGCCGAGCCGCTCGAGACGGCGGGCCACCCCGGCGAAGCGGCCCAGCCCGGCCACGGCGACATCGAAGGACACGCCCACGGCTACGGCGGCCGCCAACGCCCCGGCGGCGTTGCGAGCATTGTGGAGCCCTGGCACACGAAGGTCAACATGGCCCCGAAGGCCGTCGGGGCCCTCCAGTTCGAAGTTTATGGCGGTCCGCTCCTCGATCACGTCGCTCATGGTGAAGCTTGAACCGGCGGTCGTGCCATACGTCGAGGCAGCAAGTCCCGAAGACGCCAGGCGTCGGCCCAGACGGGCCGCTCCGGGGTCGTCGGCGCAGACCACACGGGCCGCCCCACAGCCGCTCAGGAAGGTCTCGTAGGCGTCGGTCATGGTCGCTTCGTCACCGTAGAAGTCGAGATGGTCGGGCTCGACGCTGGTGACCAGTCCGGTGTCGCCGGGCAGGTCCAGGAAGGTGCCGTCGCTCTCATCGGCCTCCGCCACCATCCACTCCCCGGCCGGATCCCACCTCCCTCCACCGAGACCGGCGATGTCGCCGCCCACGACCCACGAAGGCGACAGGCCGGCTGCGACCAGAATCGTGGTCAGCATGGCCGAGGTGGTGGTTTTGCCGTGGGTGCCGGCGACGGCCACAACCCGGCGGGTGGCACAGATGGCGGCCAGGATGCGGGCCCGGGTGACCACCTCCACCCCGGCCGCCCGGGCGGCGACGACCTCGGGGTTTCCGGTTGGGACGGCGGTGGACACGGCCACCAGGTCAGCCCCGGCGCTGTGCGCCGGGTCATGGCCGACGTGGGTGATGACCCCCCGGGCGCCAAGGTGGGCGAGGACCGCCGACAGGCGGCGATCGCTCCCCGAGACGTGGTGGCCCATGTCGGCCAGCACGGTGGCGATGGCACTCATGCCTGCCCCCCCGATGCCGACCACGTGGATCCGCAGGGGAATGCTCAGGTCAAGGGTGTCGTCGTCAGCCACGGGCGTGCTCCTCGACCAGGGCGGCCACCCGGGCAGCGGCGTCGGGGCGGGCCAGGCGGTGCGCCGCCTGGCCCATGGAACGGAGACGATCGGGGTCGGCCAGGAGGGGGCCGACGACGTCGCCCAGGCGGGAGCCGTCCAGGTCGCCGTCGACGATCACCACCGCAGCACCGGCCGCTTCGAGGCGGCGGGCGTTGAAGCCCTGATGGTCCCCGGGTGATCCCGGGAGGGGTACGAGGACCGAGGCCAACCCGGCGGCCGCCAACTCGAAGCAGGTCCCCGCCCCCGAACGCTGCACGGCAAGGTCGGCTGCCCCGTACAGCAGGTCCATGCGCTCCTCGAAGACCACCTGCTGGTAGACCAGTCCGCCCGGCACCGAAACCGGGGCGGCGGCCGCCATCGTCTGGCGATCCCGCTCACCCACCACGTGGCGGATGGCGATTCCCCGCCGATCGGACCAGGTCCGGGCCATGGACAGGGTCGAGGTGTTGATCCGTCGGGCCCCGAGCGACCCGCCGGAGACAACCACGACGGCGGCGTCGACGGGCAGCTCCAGGGCCTCCCGGGCCGCTCGGCGCCCCGAGGGTGACCGGTCGATGGAGCACATCTCGGCGCGGACCGGGTTACCGGTGACAACGGCGCGCGGCAGGGGTGTATCAGGAAACGACACCGCGCTGGCCGCAGCAAACCGTCCGGTCAGGCGGTTGGCCAGACCGGGGACGGCATTTTGCTCGGCGACGATGATCGGTACCCGCCAAGCGACAGCGGCCAGCGAGGCGGCCACGCTGGCGTATCCGCCGACGGAGACCACCACAGCCGGCCGGAGGCGCCCGACGAGGACCACCGCGTACATGGCGGCAGCGAGAAGGCCGGCTATGGCCCCGAGGTTCTGGGCGCTCAGACGA
>JALZAH010000389.1 GCA_030948425.1 Actinomycetota bacterium | reverse complement strand
CGACGACCGGATCCACACGGCGGCGTGCGCCTTTGGTGGTGTCACCGTCTTGCTGACCAGGAACAGGCGGGACTTCCCAGTCGAGTTCCTGGCGGATCACGGCGTGGAGGTCTCATCCGCAGACGCTTACCTGGTTCGCCTCCTCCGGCGCCGCCCGGTGGCGTTCCTCGACGTCGTCCATCGTCTGGCTGGAGAGAAGCAGCGACTATCCGTCTCGCCCTGCGACCTCGCGATCGGCTTGGGCAGGGGTGGCGCCGATCGACTGTCAGCGAGCCTGCGCCGGCGGCTCGACTGTGTCTGAACGTCCGGCGATCGCATCGCTCCCAATGGGTTGGCCAAGCGTGACCTTACGTGACCTTATCGTGCGGAAAGGGGAGGGATCCTGATGGAGTGTGAGGGGAGTACACGTCTCTGAACAGGGAGTTTACGATAACGCACCTGGTCAAAAGGGTGAGAGGGATACGTTCGCAACGTAGAAGTCGTGGGTTCAAGTCCCATCACCTCCACTATTGGCCTTCATCGCCTGATCGAGAGTTGGGGCACCGACGCGATCTCGATGTATGTCGCGGCGAGATAGCACCATGGACTTGTGGGTTAACGTTTGTGCTGGCAGTGGGAGGTTGACGGCTACGTTCACCGGGCGGCCTCGAGGAGCTGGTCGGTGTAGGCGACTGCCAGTGTGGACACCTCTTCTTCGTCCACAGCCAGACGGAGCGCTTGCTGGGCCATTCGGACGCCTTGGCCGGTCCGCCGACCGAACAGCTTCCGGACGTGTTCGAGCGCCTGGGCTGTCACGGCTGATGACAGCGGTTGGTCGAGAAGTTCCCGAAGGGTTGCGGCGACATCGGGCGCTCGTGTCGATTGCATGATCCGGTAGACGTCTGCGGCGTCCTTGTCGCTGAGGCGGTCCACCTTCCCGGTGTTGACACGGTCGCTGATCTTGGGGGCCTTGGCGACGATCAGCGCCGCGCTGCCGGCCACCTCGACGGTAATGGTGCGTTCGTCCGCAGTGTTGAGCGCTGAGATCGTCATTGTTGAGTGATCGACGAGCGCACCTTCGAGCCCGATCGCCCGTCGGGCAGCACGGTTGCCGTGCGGCCCCAAACGTGCCCCGCGCCGACCTTGTCCTGTGCTGGCGCCCTCGGGGACGATCAGATCGACCGGGATTACGACATCGTCGTCACCAACGCGTCTCACGGCGTGCCAGATGCCGGGTGAGTCGAGCTGAAAGCCGGCGTGAGCCATGCTCTCCTCCAGTCCGGGTTCGTCGTCGAGGAGCGTCGGGTCGATGGCAAGGTCGCCGTCGGTGGTGTAAGGGGCGATGGTGATGGCGACGTCGCCTCCGCCGGTTCGGAGGTATACGGCCTGGGCCCCAACGACGATCACGGCCTTGCCGTGCGGCGCCAGGGATGTGAGGGCGTCGAGCAGCACACCACGCGCCGCAACGTATCGGGGGTCGAGCTCCGAGCCGCCGATCATCTTTCTACCCCGGTCGGTAGCGAGGGAAGACGCCAGGCACCCTCATGGTCGGTCATCCACCGGACGACGGCATCACCCTCGGCGGGCATCCGCCCGTTGCCGGTCAGGCAGTCAGCGGCGGCCTGGGATGGGGCGACGTAGGTGATGCCGTCCTCGGTCGACGTTCGCTCCCAGATCACGGGATCGAACGGCGTGAGCAGAGCGATGTTGGCTCCTTGGTCGGCCGGGATGAAGCCCAGGGTCTCGATCACGGTCGCGGGCGTCAGGCTGTAGATGCTCAGTAGGGTCGGGGCTGACACTGGGGCGATCCGAACGGCGGCGAACGAGCCGGTCACGACAGCTTCGAGGCCGGGCGTGGCGAGCTGCTTCAATGTGCTGCTTGCGCCGCTGGGAGCGAGGTATCGCCGAGCACTGTTCGAGCGAAAGACGTCGTAGGTCTCCGCCCACCGGCGGAGAAGTCCGGCGACGTCGGCGGACTGGACGCCGCCTCGTTTCGTGCGCTCGACGAGGGCTTCTTCGGCGAGGGCATCGAGGAGGCGCGAGACGTAGCTGACGGAGAGGTTGGCGGAGGCAGCGAGGCCGCGGACCCCGTAGGGGGGGCGGACATCGACGAGCGTGCGGATGAGCCGTCCGGCTTTCGGGCCCTGTACTCGAGCCTTGCTCAGAACAGGAGGTGAGGGGTTCTTCGTAGCGCCTCGGGTCTCGATGTAGACGGTGGGGTATTCCAGTCTGATGAGGGCGTTGCCGGTCAGGTCGAGGTAGTTGAGACCCTCCGTGGCGAGGAGTTCCTGGGAGCGGTGACTCAGCCAGGGGGCGACAACGAGGATCGGGTTTCCACCCAGGGCTTGGAGTGTTCGACCTATTCCGGTGAACAGCCCGTTGACGTCGCGGGGCCCGAAGGAGCGCTTGACGTCAACGACCATGGTGCTGAACGTTCCGTTGGGTCCGCGAAGGTCGATCGCTGCGTCAACGTTCCCGTCGGGCGGTTGGAACTCGCCACGCTTCGTCGGGCCGACTTCCCAGGTCGCAGGAAGGCGATCTCGGAGCCAGACAACGGCAGCCTGCGCCATCTCGTACTCGGAAACGTCACTGTTCGTTGGCATGACGAATTGCATAGGCGCAAGTGTTCTCTACACAAGGCTGTTCGCTGAAGCAGCGAACAGCGACTGAGAGAGTACACCCTGAACGCTCGGCGACCTGGGAGTCGCAGGGTCAGGCAGAGTCGGCGGCTATCTCTGTCGGTCGGGTGGAGTGAATCCGAGGGCCTTGAAGGCGGCGAGGCGGCGTTGCTGCATACGGCGGGGGAGTGGGTGAAGGTGATCGTGGTAGTCGTGGATCTCGACGCTGGTCTTGGCGGGGAGGGAGCGGGTGACTCGTCCGACGTATTGGGTGACGCGATTCCGCCCGGAGATAGGGAAGGTGAGAAACAGGGTGTCGAGGGCGGGGAGGTCGAAGCCTTCGCCGAGGTAGGCGCCGGTGGCGACCAGCAGGATCGGATCTTGGGTCTCTCGGAGCGTGTCGATGACCGCCGTTCGGTGCCTTTTGGCGATTCCGCCCTTGAGGACGAGAGGGTCGAGGCCTTGACGGCGGAGGCCGGTGATGAGTTGTTCGAGGTGCTCCGTGCGGTCGGTGAAAGCCAGGATGTTGCGTTCTCGCTGGTGAGCGTCGGCGATGTCCGCGCAGATCTGGTCGGTGCGTTCGTCGTCAGCGGCTATCTGACCGAGAACAATTTGAACGGCGGTGTTCTCGGCAGTGTCTGGGTCGGTGAGGGTGTCGTGGACGATGAGGTCACGTCTGACCATGACCGTGGCCGCAGGGTCGACGGGCATGGTGTGACGGATGGGTCCAAGGTGCATGCGGAGGATGGCTTCGAGGCCGTCTCGGCGGTGCGGGGTGGCCGTCAGTCCGAGCCATCGCCGGTTTGGGGCCTGGCGGACGCAGCGTTCGAAGCTCACTGCGGGCAGATGGTGGCACTCGTCGACGATGACCAGCCCGTAGCCGGCAAACACCTTCGCAGCGTCGTTGCGTCGGGCCAGGGTTTGGATGGTGACCACGTCGACGATCCCTCTGATACGGGTCCGGCCGCCGCCGAGCTGACCGATCGGCCGCTTATCGAGGCCGAGGAGCTCACTGAGACGCTGCCGCCACTGTTCGGCCAGCGGTTTGGTGTGCACAAGAATCACGGCGGGGGTTGCCAGTCTGGCGATGAGGGCGCAGGCCATGACCGTCTTGCCTTGCCCCGTTGGCGCCAACAGCACTCCGAGGTCATGTCCGGCCACATCGGTTACCGCTTGGTCCTGGGCGCTGGTGAGGTGACCGGTGAACTCGAAGTGGTGAGGCGTGATGGGCGGGCGTCGGTCGTCGATCTCCAGGTGGCTGCCGGCGGCGGCGACAATGCTGGCTGTCTCGTCGGTGAGGCCTCGGGGGAGGTAGAGGCAGTCCAGGTCTTCGTCGTAGCAGCGGATCATCCGCGGCGTCTTCCACGTCGAGAGGCGCAGCTGTTCTCGTTGGTGGAAATCCGGGTTGTAGACCGAGGCTAGATGCTTTAGGGACGCCAACAAGGCTGGGGGAAGACCGATGCGGTCGACGGCGAGGGTGGCGTCGAGCGTCGCCGCGATCGTCGGCGGTGGTGGCGGACCGGGCCGGGCGGACCGGCGGGGAAGGCTGCCCGTTCCTGGTCCCGCCTCGACCCGCATGTCCTCGCCGATACTCTTTGCGTCCGCCGCCGACAGCCGCCGTATCGAATCCAGAAATGCCCACTGATCCTGCCACGGCTCGAGGGTCGCCGGATCGATGAACACGGTCGTTCCCTCCTTACGGCACCGGCCCTGCAGGGGCAGGGCGATCAGGTTGCCGAACCCCTTTTGGGGGACGAAGTCCTGAGACGGGAAGAGCCGGTCGTAGCTGGCCAGATCGACCTCGGCTCGCAGCGCCATCGTCCGGCGTAGCAGCCCGGTCCCCAACCGGCGGGACGTTGCCGCCGGGATCGCCTTCTCGAAGAAGATCCACGCGTGGGCACCGTTCCCGGACCGCGACCGTTCTAGCGCGGCCGGCACCCCGGCGTCCGCACACGCCCCGAGGAACCTCGGCTTTGGAGCTAGCAGGCCCGACCGACCTACCGGTTGTTGCCTGGTCGCCGCATCGGTCTCGCCGGCGCAAGGACTGTGGCATCGTGGGTCATGGCCCAACCGTCGGCTCTGGTCACTGGGGCAAGCGGTTTCATCGGTGCACGCCTTGTCCCTGCATTGCTGGTCGCGGGCTGGACAGTGCGGGCGGTGGGCCGGCGACGCCGGCCGGCCTGGATGCCAACCGAGGTCGACTATCGCGTGGTGGACCTGGCCGAAGACGATCTAGGGGGGATCAGCCGGGGGATCACGCACGTGTTCCACCTCGCCGGCGCATCAAGCTCGCTGTCGTCAACTGATGAGATGCACCGCTCCAACGTGGTCGCCACCGAGCGACTGATGGCGTCGCTGCTCGCTAGCGATGTTGAGCGACTGGTGTATCTCAGCTCGACCTCGGTCTACGGGGAGGCGGAACAGTTGGCGCTCCCGGTCCGTGAGGATGTCGAGCCCGAGCCCAGCCGGGCCTATGGCAAGGCGAAGTTGCAGGCCGAGCAGGCCGTCTGGTCTGCTGGCGAGGCTGGCTTGGCCGTGGTGGTCCTGCGCCCGGTGTCGGTGTACGGGCCTGGCAACGTCAAGCTCCTCGGCAGCATCATCCTTGACGCCGCTGTCGAGCGATTCGCCGGTAGACAGAATCTTCCAGTCTACGCCGAGCCGATCGAGGTCCGCCTCGTCCACATCGACGATGTGGTCCGCGCCTCACTTTTTCTCTCCGTACACGGCGGTGCCGTCGGAAGAGCGTTCAACCTGGTGTTCCCGCAGTACCCAACCAGCCACGGGATCGTGGAGATCGTGGGCCAGGCCCTCGGCATGACGCCGGAGCTGAGCGACGACCCCGAATGCGGTCTGACCTATGACGAGCGAGTCGCCCAGCGCTCCGAGATGCTCAACCGCGGAATGCAGCCCGACATCTTGTTGACCGAGCAACGGTTCCGTTTCCTGCGCAGAGCCAACAGGAACAACAGGTTGAGCGTTGACGCTCTTCTGTCCACAGGGTTCCAATTCACAGGCACGGACGCCGCAGAAGCGATCGGGCGGGTCGTGACCTGGTATGAGGACAACCGCTGGATCGTGCGCCGCTGAGTTGCATGGCATTCAATCCACGACTGCGACCCGACACGACGGCGGCGGCGACGGGTTCGAGCACGCACACGACGCAACGCAATCGTCCCCCGGGCCAGCAGCGACCCTCGCGGGCTCAGCAGAAGGTGCGTCGCAGCCACGCCCGTCGGTTCGCTAGGAGGCGTCGGCTTCCGTAGCACGCTGCCGAAGCCATTCCGGGGTGGTCCCGTGGTCGCGTGGGAACTCTTCTAGTGTAGTGCCTTACAAATAAGTGGTGCTTGCGATAGTGTTTGGGGTATGCGAGCACCTACTCCTGCATTGGTGTTGACCGAAGGCCAACGAGAGGTGCTCAGGTCGGTGGCCAAATCGCAAACCGGACAACATCGAGACGTACAGCGCGCCAAGGCTCTTCTGCTGGCCGCCAAGGGTGTGGCGAATACTGCCATCGGGGCGGAGTTGCAGGTGTCGCCGGCCACGGTCAAAGGGTGGCGGGATCGGTTTGCCCGGGATGGTTTGGTGCATTTCGGTGAGGTCGACAAGGGCCGCGGACGCAGGCCGTCGATTCCTGCGGCCAAG
>JALZAH010000386.1 GCA_030948425.1 Actinomycetota bacterium | reverse complement strand
GGCGCAGGCGCTGGTCGCCCACCACGGCAGATCGTGGGAGGCGTTGGTCGAGCCGTCAACCGGGTCGAGCACGACGGTGATGGGCCGCTGCGGGTGGTGGACACCGGACTCCTCGGAGACGGCCCCGAAGCCGGCCTCGTCGATGACAGCCAGGGCAGCCCGGTCGGCGACCAGGTCATGGCGGTACTGACCCTCCCGGGTATGGGTCAATCCCCAGTCCTCGAGCCCGTCGAGAGCTTGGGCCACGGAGATGGCCACCCGGTCCAACACCTCGGCCACCTCGGTTGCGTCCATGCCCGGAACCGTACCCCGCCCCGTGTACCGTCCCTCGGGTGGCCGTTCGAGTAGCCGTACCGGAGGATCTGGCGGAGATCGAGACCATGATCGTCGAGCTGGCCGAGTTCGAGCAGGCCCCCGACGAGGTGGCCTTCGATCACGTCGAGCTGGCCGAGCACCTCTTCGGGCCCGATCCCGCAGCCCGTGTCCTCATCGCCACGCCCGACGAGCAGACCGATGTGGTGGCGGGCATGGCCGTGTGGTTTCGGACGTTCTCCACGTGGCTGGGCCGACCTGGCGTGTATCTGGAGGACCTCTTCGTACGCCCGGACTTTCGTGGGCGGGGCCTGGCCCGACAGCTGCTCGACGCCCTGGCCGAGCGCAGTGACGGGCGAGTGGAGTGGTCGGTGCTGGATTGGAACGACGGCGCCATTGCCTTCTACGACCGGCTGGGCGCCCAGCCCGTTGACGGCTGGACCCGCTACCGCTGGCTCCCGTGACCGAGGAACGGGCTGTCGGGCCTCTCAGGTTCTGACACCTCCTGCCACTAGAGTGGGCATGGTGGCTGTGATCGATGTGCCGGGCTACGTAGCTGAGTTGAAGGACCACGCCGTCGACCACGGGTTCCACGTTCACGACGAGCGCCACTACGTCGAGACGTACTCGCTGCGCCAGGCCTGGGAGGTGGACCTGCACCCCGAGGAGGGTTGCGACGGGCCCCTCGATCTGCATCTGTCCCTGGAGGTCGATCCCCGTGTCCTGCTGTCGTTCGAGGACATGGTCACGTCTCTGCCCGAGGACACCGAGCCCCCCGACGAGCTGACCTTTCCGTTGACGTTCACGTGGGCCCTGCCCCCGCTCCCCCACGGGCCCGACCTGCTTCGCCTGGCCATCGACCTGGCCGGCATCGGTGGTGTCGAGCTGCCGCTCGAGTCCTCGGCCATCGACAGCTTCGCCTCAGCCACCGAGCCGGCCGAGCGCCGCATCACCGTCGTCGCCCGTCAGCAGGTGTCGCTGGCCAAGGTGCTGGCCGGCGAGGAGCTGCTCTGCGAGGTCATGGACCGGGCCCTGGCCGTCTCCACCTTCCTGCTGTCCCAGGCACCCGCCTGGTTGGAGAGCTCCTAGCACCGTTCACGACAGGCGCTCGAAGAGGGATCCGGCCCCGAGACCTCCCACCGCAGCACATGATGATCGAACCGATCTCCCGATCCGAACGCTCCAGCTCGTGGATGCACCGAAGCGAACGCCAGGGGTTCGCTCTGCGACCGGGACGAACCGGCGGTGTCGCCGGCATTAGCGTGCCTGACCGTCGTCCTCGCTCCTGGAGCGTAAGCGGGCCTGTAGCTCAGCGGTTAGAGCATGGGACTCATAATCCCTTGGTCGTGGGTTCGAACCCCACCGGGCCCACAACATAATCCCAGTTAGAACGCTATATCGATAAGGGTCTCACATCACGGCTATCATTCGTCCCATCAGATGTCCCAACACTGGGATGAGGTTGCGAGGAGGGATGTGCGATGGCGGGGAGCCTGCGGCAGCGGCCAGACCGAGGATCGGATGCCTGGGAGCTTCGGCTGTATCTGGGCCGGAATGCGGCAGGAAGGATCCGCCAGCGCAGCGTCCTCTTCCGTGGCACCAAGCGTTCCGCCGAACGGGAGCTGGCCCGACTGGTGGCGGAGCAAGACCGTGCCCCCGTCGCGGTACCCGACGAGTCGGCCCATCCGTGGGGCCCAACCACCACCATCAACGATGCCATCGAAGGCTGGAAGGCCAACGGGTGGGACGACCTGTCGCCCTCCACGTTGCGCCGCTACGAGAGCATGTGGAAGGTGCATATCAAGGACTCGATTGGCCGACGCCGGATAGCCACTCTGGGGCCCTACGACGTGGAACGTTACTTCCGGGACCTCAAGGCCGGGGGCCTGTCGGAGGCATCGGTCCGCCAGATCCGAGCCGTTCTCCACCGGTCCTGCCGGCTGGCCCGGAAGTGGAGCAGCAACGCCCTTCCCAACCCGATCACCGACACCGAGCTGCCGGACTGGTCCATCGCCGAAGCCGGCCCCGCCGTTCGCTCCCCCACCGCCGACGAGGTCCGCCGTCTGCTCTCCGCCGCCGATGAAGCCGGTGACCTTCGAGTATCGGCGTTCGTCCGAGTGGTGGCAGCGACCGGGATGCGGCGGGGGGAAGCCTGCGCTTTGCGATGGACCGATGTCGACTGGGCCGGGTCGACGGTCCGGGTGGACGAGGCGCTCGTGGCCGACGCGGGCGGGGTGAAGGTCCGGGGACCGAAGACCCGGGCGAGTGTGCGCTCCGTGGCGGTGGATGCCCACACCCTGACCGAAGTTCGCCGCCTGTACGACCATCAGAAGGAGCTGGCAGCCGTCGCTGAGATCGAGATGGGCGTTGACTCGTTCGTATTCTCCTACGACCCCGGCGGTCGCCTCCCCCCGTACCCCGACAGCATGAGCCACGCCTTCTCTGCCCTGCGAGCCCATGCCGGGGTCGCCAACGATGTGCACGTCCACTCGCTTCGCCACTTCCAGTCGACCGAGCTGGACCGGGTGATCAGTGAGTCCCAGAAGCAGGCCCGTCTGGGGTGGGCGACGGTGCATATGGCCCGCCATTACACCGCGGCGGTCACTGACGAGGACCGCCGAGCAGCCGAACACATGGGCCAGCTCCTCGGGTGACCAACAAAGACGGCACCGAGGGAGGAGGGGGTCCGATGGCTTCGGGCATCGCCATGATCTGCGGCGGCGCCTGGCACTTCGGCGCCGCCTGTTACCGGCTGGCGGTCAACGAGGGTTCGTCATCGTTTCGTGCTGCGGGGGTATGTCTCCGTCGAGGAGTCGTTCGACGGCTCGGCGGGGGATTCGCAGGCGGCCGTTGATGGTGACCACGGGGAGGGGCAGGTCGCCTCGGTCGATGGCCCGGTAGATCGACGACCGACTCTGGCCGAGGAGCACGGCGGTGTCTTCGACGCTGAGGAGCGGTTTGGTGCCGAGGCTCGGGTCACGCCGGCCCATCGTTGCCCCCCTCGTCGTTAGTGTTGTCGTGAGCGGCCCGGCGATCCTCTCTGGCGGCCCGACGTGCGTCGGCTGTCTCAGCGGCGGCGGTCTCGGCCAGCCAGGAGTCGCCGGGGGTCGACCATCCTCGTCCGGCGAAGTGCCAGTCGTTGACTTTGACGGCTTGTGATGGGGCGGGCTGTTCGCCGTGGCGTCGGGCGGACCATTCGGTCCGGGCGGCGCGCAGCGTTCCGAAGGTGGTGGAGTAGGCCCGGCTCTTCGTCAGCCAATGCCCACGGAACCCGAGGGTGTGCGCCCAGGCGCGAAGTCGAAAGTCGGCCAGGTCGGGGTTGCCGCCGAGCTCCCAGGCGGTGCGGACCATGCGGGCCAGGTGCGGGGTGAGCAGGTCGTCGAGGCGGTCGAGGTCGCTGTCTCGGAGACGGTGGTCCAACAGTCCGGCGGGGTCGGTGGACTTGGTGGCGTACTTGGCCAGGTAGGCGGCCGCGGCACCCGGGACGGGCCCGCCGCCGTCACCGACGATGTGCAGGTCGGTCTGCTCACCCCATCGGGCGTCGCCTGTCAGTGGGCCAGGGTTCGGGTAGGGGACTCGGACACCGCCCGCTGCCCGGTGGATGGCGAGGAGGAGCAGGTCGGGACCGAACGATGGTGGCGGCGGGACGACCTGATCGCCGGCACCGTCGAGCCGGGCGACGATGTGGAGGTGGACCACGCCTCGGCGTTGGTACTCGATGACCTTGGCGAACGACAGCCGGGCGTTCTCGGCCAGCGCGGCTCGGGGGATCCCGGCCAATCGGGCGAGGTGGCGGCGCACCGCGATGGTGGTCCGCTGCCACAGGATCCCGGCCAGGGCGTTCCACAGCACCGCGGCGGGGTAGTCGAAGCAGTCGGGGCAGGTGGGTTGTCCGAGCGTCGGGTCGTCACCGTCATGGACGACCTCGCAGGCCTGGGGCTGGCCGTGACGGCAGGTCCGGTTGTTGTTGGGCCGGCATGGCCGGGGCTGACCGTGGTCGGCCCGTAGGGAGTGGACAGGCCCGAAGCTGGGGGCGGTGAGGGTGGCGAACACGGCCGGGTGGGCGGTCACCTGTTCGGGGATGCCCTTGCCGCCGCGCAGGCCGGCCGCTACCAGTTGGAAGGCGTCGGAGCGGTAGATGGCCGAACAGGTCGGGCAGACCGTGGCCCGGCGCTGGCCGCACGCCTTGAGCAAGACCCGGTCCGGCTGGTCGGCACTGGAGAACAATGAGTGCAACTCGCCTGAGTCAGGGTCGGCGCGGACGGTGGAGCCGACCAGGCGGACAGGATGACGGCACCAGCCGGTTGCCCGCGCCCTCGCCCACCATGCCGCGTATCCCTCGGCGTCGGCGGCCCGCTCCAGGATCCCGTCGAGCGCGCCGGTATCGACTGCGGGCGACTTCACGACTGCTCCCGGCCTGCCCGGGCCCGGTCGGCGATGACGGTGACCGTGTTGTCGTCGAGGTAGGCGGCCTTGCATCGAAGCGGTGTGCCGCCCTCGGCGAGCAGGTAGCCGACCCCTCGGGCGGCGGCGTCGATGGTCGCCGCCGAATAGCCCTCGGTCGCCCATCCCGAGCCGAGTACCGTGTCTGATG
>JALZAH010000369.1 GCA_030948425.1 Actinomycetota bacterium | reverse complement strand
ACGCCAGGACGGGCGACGGTGCCGATGGCCATCAGTCGGGCGCCGGCCGACGACATGACGATCCCGGCATCGCCCCGACGTTACCGGCTGCCGGCGAGGGCGGGATGACTAGTCCCTCCGGGTCAGGCCTACCGGCGGAGAACGGGCAGAAGATGACCCCACCGGGCTATTCCTCTGGTGACCGTCTGATGAGACGCTTCGTGGTAGTTGAGTTGCTGTCCGTGGCGGCCGGTTCGCGCCACCGTGGGACGGGGACAGCCACGAGGTGGGAGGGAGCGCCGCCAATGAAGCTGGC
Source organism: Actinomycetota bacterium (assembly GCA_030948425.1). Lineage (GTDB taxonomy): Bacteria > Actinomycetota > Acidimicrobiia > Acidimicrobiales > Palsa-688 > JALZAH01. Next base: position 4,205 of record JALZAH010000369.1, on the reverse strand, counting down.
GCTGTCCCCCGCCGTGCGCCAGGCCGACCCCGCCACTGTGGCGGTCCTCGCCGTGGCCACTGTTGTCGTGGCGGATCCCGCAGTCGTCACCCGTCCGTGGGCGGAAGGCATGCATGGCGGATCGTCTCCCAGCGGACTCGGCCGTCGGCCACGCACTCGGCGACCAGGTCGGCGTCCGCCAGGGCCTGTTCCTCGGAGCGGCTGCCTGCCCTACTGAGGTGGGGTACGTGCACCAGCATGACAGCGCGGAGGTCGTCGATGATCCCCGCCTTGACCTCGCTGTCACCGTCGAAGACGACCAGATGGACGGGGTGACCGACGAAGTGGGCGTCGGCGGCCAGGAAGGGCAGAACCCGGCCGTCGGCCAGACCGGCGCTGACCCTCGTCTTACCCTGCAGCCTCGAGGCACCCACCGCGGCTCGGGTGACCTCGCTTGCCTCCTCCGCCCGCCAGGTCCGGAACAGACCCTCGGCCCGCACGGCCGCCGAGCGACGCAGCAGGACGATGCCGGCGACGAGACCGAGGGCCATCCCGACGCTCAGGGCAAGCCCGACCTTCATGGGTCCGCCACCCCGCCAGGTTCGGACGGCCGAGAGCGGACGACTGCAGGGTCGGGCAGGACCAGACCATGGACGGCGCCACCCTCCACACATGCCTTGACCCGCCGCTCGACCTTCGACAGCGCCGAGCGCCCGGTCTTGACGTCCACGAAGATGATCTCCCGGAGCCGCTCCCGCTCACCGGTGCGGACTTCGCTGTAGCCGTCGAAGACCACGTAGTCCACCGGCTTGCCGAGGAAGCGGGCGTCGGCCGGGTCCCAGGCGAAGCCGTCGAGCAGCGGCGTCACCTGTTCGGTGATCTGGCCTCGAACCACGGCGTGACTGTGGCGCTCGGAGGCGGCGATGAGCGCGTCGGCCTCCTCGAGCCGCCAGGCGTCAAGCAGGCGGCCGGCCCGGCCGACCTCCCAGGCCCGCAGTGCCCACGCCGCGGCGGCGCTACCAGCAACGACGCCGGCGATCACCGCCACCAGGACCGTCACGGCCACAACCAGCCGTGCCGGTTGCCTGGGCACGGTCGGTGGGAGGCGATGGAAAAAACCTAGCGAAGGTCTGTGACATCACCGGCCATCACCGGCCGGCCCCACCGTGATGGGCTCAGTGGTGGAACGTCTGTCGCTTGGAGTCCGGGGGTCGGGCCGAACCGTACTGGCTCAGCAGCTTGGTCTCCCTGCGCAGGTCGGCGGCGAACAGGTCGGCCATGTCCCGGCCGAACCCGTTGCGCACCACCACCCGAAGCACCGCGGTGTCGGTCAGGTTGTCCGGGAAGGTGTATGCCGGCACCTGCCAGCCCTGCTTGCGCATGCCGTCGGACACGTCGAAGACACTGAAGCCGGTCTCCTCCGGTTTTATCCGGCAGACGAACACCGGCAGCTCGGACCCGTCGCTGAGCAACTCGAAGGGCCCGATCCGAGCCACCTGACCGGCCAGGTGGTGAGCCACGCCCCGGCAGGCCTGGGCCACGGCCTTGAAGCCGTCGAAGCCCAGTCGGATCAGCTGGTAGTACTGAGCGACGACCTGGGCCCCGGGCCTCGAGAAGTTCAGGGCGAAGGTGGGCATGCTCCCGCCCAGGTAGTTGACATGGAAGACCAGGTCTTCTGGCAGGTTGTCCCTGGTGCGCCACAGGACCCAGCCCACGCCGGGATAGACGAGTCCGTACTTGTGGCCCGAAGCGTTGATCGACGCCACTCGCTCCAAGGTGAAGTCCCACACCAGGTCGGGATCGACGAAGGGGGCGATGAAGCCCCCAGACGCGGCGTCGACATGGACGGGAACGTCCGGTCCGCCGCTCGCCGCCAGGCGGTCGAGAGCAGCGGAGATGTCGGCCACCGGCTCATAGCTGCCGTCCTGGGTGGAGCCGAGGATGGCCACCACGCCGATGGTGTTGTCATCGCAGAGGGCCACGGCCTCGTCGGCTCCGAGGTGGAGTCGGTCGGCTTCCATGGGCACGTAGCGCGGCTCGACGTCCCAGTAGCGGCAGAACTTCTCCCAGCACACCTGGACGTTGGTGCCCATGATCAGATTGGGCCGCTGCGCATCGGTGCCCGACAGCCCCCGGCGCTGGCGCCACCTCCACTTGAGGCCCATCCCGGCCAGCATGGCCGCCTCACTCGAACCCGTCGTGGAGCAGCCGGTGGCGTCCCTGCTGGGGGCGTTCCACAGGTGGGCGAGCATGTGGATGCAACGACGTTCCAGCTCCGCGGTCTGCGGGTACTCGTCCTTGTCGATCATGTTCTTGTCGGCACAGTCAGCCATCAGCCGGGTGGCGTTCGGTTCCATCCACGTGGTGACGAAGGTGGCCAGGTTGAGCCGGGCGCTGCCGTCGAGGAGAAGCTCGTCGCGAATGAGGTGCTCGGCGACGTCGGGGTCCATGGGACCGTCGGGCATCCGCAACTTGGGGAACGAACGGGTCTCGTTGCGCCGGGCGTACAGCGGCGGGAACGAGACCTCATCCGATTGCGGTCCATCGCGGCGATGGAGGGGCACGTTCACCACTTCCTTTCGGGGGCGTCCGCCCACCGGTCGACTGAACCGTATCCTCAAGCGCTGCCGGCCCCCACGAGCACGCGCCTACCTTGACGTATGTTCGGTGCCGGACGGGCTGAACCAGCCACAGCCACACCGGGTGACCAACGCCGTCCCCCGGGAGATCGGAGAGACGTGAAGACCCGAGCAGCCATCATGTGGGAGTACGGCCACGACTGGAACGTGGAGGAGGTCGACCTCGATCCTCCCAAGGCCGACGAGGTCCTCGTGCGCCTCGTCGGTTCTGGCCTGTGCCACTCCGACGAGCACGTCCTGACGGGTGACCTTCCCTTCCCGCTGCCCATGGTTGGCGGGCACGAGGGCGCAGGGATCGTCGAGGAGGTCGGTGACAAGGTCAGTGATCTGGCCCCCGGAGACAAGGTCATCTTCGGGTTCATCCCGGCCTGCGGGCGCTGCCCGTCATGCGCTGCCGGTCATGAGAACCTCTGCGACCTGGGCATGTACATGGCCGAGGGCAAGCAGGTCTCGGACCACACCTCGCGTCACCACGCCCGAGGTGAGGATCTCACCTTGATGTGTCTGCTGGGCACCTTCGCCGAGCGCACGGTGGCCAATGAGGCCAGCTGCATCAAGATCGAGGACGACATCCCCCTCGAGAAGGCGTGTCTGCTCGGCTGCGGCGTGGTCACCGGTTGGGGCTCGGCCGTCTACGCCGCCGAGGTCAAGCCCGGGGAGGACGTCGTCGTCATCGGCATCGGCGGCATTGGCATCAACGCCGTCCAGGGCGCCAGGCTGGCCGGGGCCCGCCACATCGTCGCCGTCGACCCCGTCGAGCTGAAGCGGGAGAAGGCCATCGCCTTCGGGGCCACCCACACGGCGTCGTCGATGGAGGAGGCCGCCGCTCTCATCGGCGACATCACGCTCGGCCGCAACGCCAACAAGGTGATCATGACCATGGGGCTGGGCAAGGGCGACATGATCGGACAGGCCCTGGCCGTGACGGCCAAGCGCGGCCGGGTGGTGGTGACCAACCTGCACAATGCGTTGGAGAGCGAGGTGTCGTTGAACGCCCTCGACCTGACGCTCATGGAGAAGCAGCTTGTCGGTTCCCTGTTCGGCTCGGCCAACCCCCGGGTGGACATCCCTCGCTTGCTCGACCTGTACCGCAATGGCCAGCTCAAGCTCGACGAGCTGGTCACCAAGACGTACTCCCTCGATGATGTCAACGTGGGCTACGACGACATGCGCAACGGCCGAAACCTGCGGGGAGTCATCACCTACGCCTGAGCAACCCCGGGACCCACCCGGGCGATCGGCGGTCTCTCGTCGTGCCCTGCAACCCAGCGCTGTCGTCGCCCTCGACGGAGGGCCGATCGAGGTCGCCTGGGTCGACGGCGCCGATGACCGGGCGCCGGTCGTGCTGCTGCATGAGGGCCTCGGTTGCGTCACGTTGTGGCGGGACTTCCCGTTCCTGTTGGCCGACGCCACCGGTCGTCGGGTCCTGGCCTACTCCCGTTACGGCTACGGCGGCTCCGGGCCGGCGGCGCTGCCCCGCCCGGCCGACTTCATGCACACCGAGGCGGTCGATGTCCTGCCCGCCCTGGCCGGCCACCTGGGCCTGCCACCGGCCATCCTGGTCGGCCACAGCGATGGGGCCAGCAT